>DASVOW010000525.1:0-3209 GCA_036383155.1 Ktedonobacterales bacterium | reverse complement strand
CATCGCCGTGTTGTTTGCCGCTGCCGTGCTCCGCACACAAAGCTGGAGCCCACGCAAAGCTCATACACATCGCGATGCGCCACGACAACAGCTTCTCGGCGTGAGCTGGGCGCTCTGCACGATGGTATTACTCGCTCCTGTCACCTGGGTGCATACCTACGGATGGCTCCTGCCGTCGTATGTCATCTGTTCCTGCGTCACGCTGCGTTCCTTGCTCAGTGGCCCGCATTCCGCTATCCAGTCCAACACTCCATACACACGCCGCGTGGCCGTAGCACTGACCGGAAACCTCGCGCTGCTCATCCTGCTCGCGTTGGCCTACGCCGCCCTCGCCCTCCCCGCCTACCTCAGCGTACATGGCATGTTCAGTCCGCGACTCATGCAGCTAAATTACCTCCTGCTGCTCTTCCACCCTCTCGGTGGGCTGCTCCTTTGGATCGTGAATGCTGTGCTTTTCTTGCGCCTTCCCCGGAGCACACCGTCAAACAGAACGCGCGGCGCCGATCTCGAGCCAGTGCAGGCCGGCGGCCCCGCGGCGCTGGATGCGTATCCGGCAATGCGCCTGCTCACACTGGCGCTAACAGTGTTCTTCGCTGCCGTCTGCGTCGTGGACACGCTCTACTGGGGCATGTTTCTCTTCATCTCGACACAGTGATCGGACAATTGTACGGCTCGTCCCTACACCGTGCGGAGCGTCACGAGGCCAAGGTCATCCCTCGTCCAGCCATCCATATGGCATGAGAACGGGGCCGGCACTGTGATGCCGGCCCCGAGCTCAAATACATACGTAGTGCTTCACTTCGGCGTATGTAGCCAGAAGCGCTATCCCGCTACACCCTTACGGCTTTACGGCTTGCACTGCCACTCGCGCCACGAATAACCATCGCGCACGAAGACCTCGTGGGCCGCGCGGATGTTCGCGCTGGCATTCATGCGCGAGTAACCGGCAGACGACGTGCCTGCCCATGTGCTGGCGAGGAACTGGAAGACACCCTCAGCATCGCTTGAGCGATTGACAGCGTTGGGGTTGAAGCCCGACTCGCAGCGCGCGACGTTCAGCGCCTGACCAGCGTACGGACCGAAGACGGCGCGAATCTGATCCTGCACGCTCCCCGAAGAGACGGCTGGTGCTGCGGGTGCCTTGCGGACAGGGGCGGCCGGGCGCGCGACCGGTGCGTTATGCGCAACCGGAGCGTTATGCACGATCGGTGCGTTATGCACCACTGGTGCGGCTTTGCGCGCGGCCGGATCGGCCGCTACCGTACCGTAGTTTGGCACCCAGGCGCGGTTGTCCGAGATCACACGGCCACCGCTGCGATGCCAGTGTTGCGTGCAGTGATATGCGCCATTGCTCCAGCCGTAGCAGAGCCAGCTGCCCTGCACTGAGTAACCGCGCTGGTAGCGCAGCCAAGCAGCTTCTGCAATGTTGCTCGACGCAAGCTGCGAGGCGATCAGCGTAAGCCCAAGCACGCCGAAAAGCAGCATGGAGAAACGCATCGCGCGTGAGGTGAGGGGAGCGCGATGCAGACGAAGGGTCGAAAGGTGCACGAGAAAACCTCCTGATATGCCCCACCCCCAGCGGGTGGGACAGTCGCGGCTGCGATACCGCGATTGTTAAGCCCTCCTCGGAAAAACACGCACCCTGGCGTATTCTCCCGGTGTCAGCTTGGCCCCTTTTGGGGCCGGATGTGATGAGCGCGACGCGATGCGCCCACCTGCGTCCCGCCTCCACAGTCGCCAAGACATCGATTACATGGCACTGTCTCGCGGGCACGAAGATGAATATACACAATCCTTCAGGGAGGGATGGAAGGGTAGACCCGTTTCGGTAGTACTATCTTCTTATGTCGCCCCAGCGCACGTTACCCGCGCGTGCATCGCGAGTCTTACTCAGAATTTCCGACACTCCTAGGCGACATTAGGTTACGCGCCCAGGAATCAGCACCGGTACAGGCATTCCTTCCCTCGTCGGGCTCAGCACAAATGTGCACATGATATGCCACCGAATTGCCGCCAGCCTGATACAGCCACACAAAGCTACCGCGCACTCAAATCAGCGTCTCGCCGGTCAGCCACTCCAGCGCCTCCCGATAGCGCGCCGACGTGCCCGCCACCACCTCCGGCGGCAATGCCGGTGCGGGCGGCTGCTTATTCCATCCGCTGCGTTCCAGCCAGTTGCGCACATACTGCTTGTCGAAGCTCGGCGGCGATCCACCAGGGGCATAGTCACCCACCGCCCAGAAGCGTGAAGAATCCGGCGTCAGCAATTCGTCGATCAGCAAGAGGCGGTTGTCGAGCAAGCCAAATTCCATCTTGGTGTCTGCGATGATGATGCCGCGATCCAGGGCATAGCTCGCCGCGGCGCGATAGACCGCGATGCTGGTATCTGCCAGCGCCTGCCCCAGATCCTCGCCCACGACATTCTTCATCTCCTCCAGCGAGATATTCTCGTCGTGGCCCTCGTCGTTCTTACGTGCCGGCGTAAAGATTGGCTCATCCAGCTTGTCCGCCTGCCGTAGCCCTCCCGGCAGCGCAATCCCGCCTACTACGCCCGACTCCTGATACTCCTGCCACCCACTGCCCGCCAGATATCCCCGCACCACACACTCGAAGTCGATCCGCTTCGCCTTGCGCACGATCATGAATCGCCCCGCAAGCTGCTGCCGCTGCGGCTGCACCGCCTCCGGCAGATCGACGACATCCGTGCTGATCAGATGATTGGGCACGATCTCTTTCGTGCGATCAAACCAAAACGCCGAGAGCCGCGTTAGCACCTCGCCCTTGCCAGGGATGCCATTGGGCAGCACACAGTCAAACGCGGAGAGCCGGTCAGTAGTGACCATCAACAGGCGCTCGCCGAGATCATAAGTGTCGCGCACCTTGCCCGTCCCAAAGCGCGGCAGCGGTAGCTCCGTATGCACCAAAACCTCTGAAGCCATAAACCCAAGCATCCTCCCACGCAAGCAAGAATCATCCGATCCGCAAAACACCCCGGAGCAGTCGCTCACACACGCGTGCGCACATAATAGCCGTTGAGCCACGCCAGCACCACCTCCGCAAAGGCGTCAGGCCGCTCTCTGAACGGCGAATGGCCGCAGCGATTGAACGTCACGAGTTGCCCATCTTCCAGGTAGCGCGCGGCCACCAGCGCATCGGCGTACGGCGTGACGAAATCGCGATCGCCCCACAGCAGCAGCGTCGGCATCTGT
>DASVOW010000524.1:0-1760 GCA_036383155.1 Ktedonobacterales bacterium | reverse complement strand
GCGTGGGATTGCGGGAGTCGTTGTGGTTATGCGGGCCGTCACCTGTATCAGCTGTGCGCTAGGCGACGGAGTGGAGCGCGGCCTGGGCGGCGTAGTAGCCGCACATGCCGTGGACGCCACCACCTGGGGGGGTGGACGAGGAGCAGATGAAGAGGCCCCTGGTCGGCGTCGCGTAGGGATTGGCGATGTCGAGCTTGACGGTGGGACGGGTGAAGAGCTGGGTGGCATCCTGCACGCCGCCATTGATGTCGCCGCCGACGTAGTTGGGGTTGTAGCGTTCCATCTCTAGGGCGGTGAAGGTGTGACGCGCGAGGATGCGGTCGCGGAAGCCGGGTGCGAAGCGCTCGATTTGTGCTTCGATGCGTTCGGTCATATCGACATCAGAACCGTGGGGCACATGACAGTATGCCCAGAGCGTTTGCTTGCCGTCGGGCGCACGGGTGGGGTCGAAGCGACTCTGCTGTGCCACAAGTACGAATGGCTCATCCGTCACTACGCCACGCCATGCGGCTCGCTCCGCAGCAGCGATGTCGTGAAGCGTCCCGCCGACGTGTACGGTTCCCGCGCCCGCGCATGCCTGGGCCGTCCATGGTACGGGGCCGTCGAGCGCGAAGTCTACTTTGCAGACGCCGGGTCCATAGCGGAAGCGCTCCAGCTGATGGCGGTAGGTGTCGGGCAGGCAGTCGCCAGCGAGGCGCAGCAATTGCCGGGGTGTCACATCGCAGAGCACGGCGCGGGCGGAGGGTAGCTCTTTGACTGATTGTACCTCAGCATTGGTCACGATCTCGCCGCCGAGGGCGCGCAGATATGCCGCCATGGCATTTACGATGGTCTGCGAGCCGCCGCGTGGTAACGGCCAGCCGACGGCATGCCCAAGTGTGGCGAGCACGAGCGCAGCCGCCGAGCTGAGGGGCTGCTCAAGCGGGAGCATCGAGTGCGCGCCCATGCCCGCGAGCAGGCCGCGTGCTCGTTCGCTCTCGAAGCGGCTCTCCGCCAGGCTGCGTAGCGAGCGCACCGCCAGGAGGCCAAAACGCGCCATCAGCAGTGAGGCACGCGGGTGCAGCGCCTGATAGACCGGGCGCAGGGGCGCCTCGATGCCATCGAGCAGAGATTCCCATCCATCCACCAGTGGTGTCATGAGGCGGCGGTAGGCTTCGGCGTCGTGGGCGTTGCCGAAGCTTGCGCCGGTCGCCTCGATGGAGCGGTCGAGCACGGCAGCCGTGCCATCGGGCAGAGGATGCGCCAGCGACACTGCCGGGTAGATCCACTCCAGCCCATAGCGCTCCAGGGGGAGCGAGCGCATGAAGGGCGAGGCGAGGCCGAGCGGATGAATCGCGGAGCAGACATCGTGGCAGAAGCCAGGCAGCGTTAGCTCTTTGGTGCGGCAGCCGCCGCCGATGGTGTCGCTAGCTTCAAAGACGACCACGGAGCGCCCGGCGCGGGCAAGGGTGATCGCCGCAGCCAGCCCGTTTGGGCCAGCGCCGACGACTACCGCATCGTAGTCCGGGCGCTCGGATGTGAAGTTGGGAAGAGTAGTGGACATGGACAGAGATTACCTATTCGTTCTAGGAAGTGGTCGTCCGGCGCGTGTTGCGGCCAAAGATGCGCATGGGCATGGTGAGCGCCGAGCGCATGGCGGCGTTGTGCCAGACGTTGCCTGCCTGCGACCACTGCACACGTGGATCGACGCATGCGGTGCGCACGCGGACGGGGGGATAGACCTGGAAATGTTCGGCAAGCGACATGAGGACATGCGTCCA
>DASVOW010000523.1:0-4090 GCA_036383155.1 Ktedonobacterales bacterium | reverse complement strand
GGGTCGTAGTTGGTCGCGGTGAGGCCGCAGGCGGGCACACTCTGGCTGTTCAGCCAGGGCCAGGTGTAGTATTGCAGCTGCATGAGGCCAATGCCGCCATCACACGAGGTGACATCTTCGTGCCAGCGGCTCTCCTGCCAGGCGACCGCCAGCAGCAGGTTGCGCGGCAGGTGGTAGGTGTCGGCGGCGGTGTAGAGCGCCGCACGGATCTGCGATTGGCTGGGGTTGTTGCCCGTGTAGGTGGGGCACGACGACTGGCACGCGCTGCTCAGCGTCATCCCAAGCGGCTGCTGGGATCCACTGAAAGCCGCGGCCGTGGTGGCTGTGGGCGGAGGCGCGGCGGTCGTCGCGGTGGCGGTGGGTGCTGCGGGCTTTGCCGTTGCCGTGGCGGTCGGGCAGGGTGTCGCGGTGGGTGGGGACGGCGCACGTGTGGGAACAGGCGGAGGCGGTGGGGCATGCACCACACTCACGGGAGTCGGCTGGCGCGTGTTGGTGGCGGTATGTGTAGCGGCCTGTGTGTTCGTCGCCACGACTGTATCGGTCGCGGTGCTGGTTGCCACAGCCAGAGGCGGCGAGCTTGGTAGCGCTCCGCTTAAGCCACGCATTACAAGCAGCGTGCTGGCCAGGGCGAGAATGCAGATCGCAGATATTCCCACGATCCAGAGGGCATAGCGCTGCCGCGGCACGAGGCGTCGCAAACGGTCGGTAAGATACGTCAACATGCGCAATGCAGCCGCCATCCAGAAGCATCCTTCCATCTATGGAACATACATCGTTAGTCAGGTATGTCCTGCCATAGGACGAGCCAAGCAGGTGGATGTAACGTCGTGGCACCCTTTGCGGTGATGCCAGCCTGGAGGAGAACAGAGGAAGAACACAGGCGCGTACATGCGGGGCCACTCATCTCGCAACTCCCAATTCGGCATACATCCTGCTATGATCGGCTCACGCTTACTGTAGCCGGTCGGATCAGCGACCTGCTGCTATTCTCTCATTACCATCCGAGGAAGTAGCCCACCGTATGACCACATTCCACCATGCCGCGCACGTGGACCACCCTTTTCTAACACGCTGCCAGCATGCCCAAGGTGACGCATCCCCCGAGACTTGCCTCTATCTCCACACGCTCAAGCGCATACGCGACTGGACACAGCACGCCGAGCGAGAATATCTCGACGGCGAGGGGCGGCGCGCACAGATTGGTGAGCTATGGGTGCTGAATGCCGAGCTGGCCTACGCGCACGATAATTGTCCGAATGGAGCACGCCTGAGCGAGGCGATCTTGCCCAAAGGCTCACTCCACCTACGCGACGCACGCGGTCTGCCGGCGGCCCGAAGCTGATGTTGCAGGTGTGATGGCACTCGTTCCACGTGGTCGTCTGATCCAGGCTGCTTCTGGCACTCAACCATGCTATACTGCCCTGGGACACCTCGTTGCGTTGTGCTGGACAACAACGAGCCACGATCTGAGAAACGGCGGGAAGGCATGCGTCTGGAAACACTGGCGGTACATGCGGGGCACATGATCGATCCTGCGACGGGTGCGGTCATCACGCCTATTCACCTCTCCACCACGTTTGAGCGCGCTGAAGACGGTAGTTTTCCCCACGGCCACAGCTACACGCGCACTGGCAATCCCAACCGCGCCGCACTGGAGGAGAGTCTGCGTCTACTGGAGGATGGGGCGGCGGCGGCGGCATTTTCCTCCGGCTCGACGGCCACGATGACGGTATTCCAGGCGCTGGTTCCGGGCGATCACGTCATTGCCCCTGATGACGCCTACTATGGCACGGCGAAGCTGCTGCGCGAGACATTTCAGCCATGGGGGCTAGAGGTTTCGTTCGTCAATATGGCCGAGTTGGACCGGGTGCGCGAGGCCGTGCGTCCCAACACACGGTTGATCTGGGCCGAGACGCCATCGAACCCACAGCTCAAGATCACAGACATTGCCGCCGTCGCGGAGATCGCCCACAGCAACGGCGCGCGCTGTGTCTGCGACAACACCTGGGCGACTCCGATACTGCAGCACCCGCTGGCCCTTGGCGCCGATATCGTCATGCACTCCACCACGAAGTATCTCGGCGGCCACAGCGATGTGCTTGGCGGCGGCCTCGTGGCCCGCGAGGATGACGCCTTCTTCCAGAAGGTGCGCCAGATCCAGACGTCGGGCGGAGCCGTGCCATCGCCATTCGACTGCTGGCTGATCCTGCGCGGCATCCGCACACTGCCCTATCGTATGCGCGCCCACTCTGAGAACGCGCAGCGCGTGGCCACCTTCTTGAGCCAGCATCCCGAGGTCGAGGCGGTCCACTATCCGGGGCTGACGGCGCATCCAGGGCATGATATCGCCGTTAGGCAGATGTCGCTCCCCGGCGGGATGGTCTCTTTCCAGGTGCGCGGCGGGCGGGAGGAGGCGCTGGGCGTGGCTGCCGGAATGCACCTCTTCACCCGAGCGACAAGCCTGGGGGGACCCGAAAGCCTGGTAGAGCATCGCGCCTCGGTCGAAGGGCCGGAGACGCGCACGCCGGAGAATCTGCTGCGCCTCTCCATCGGCCTGGAACATCCCGACGACCTGATCGACGACCTCGCGCAGGCGCTCGAATCGAAATGAGCGGCGACGATGCGCTACACCCTGAGAGCTATGAGCCGCGATGACGCTCGCGCGATCTGTGGCTGGCGCTACGAAGGCCCCTACGCCGTCTACGACATGGATGTCGAGGGTATCGGCGCGGATGTTCTTGAAGCAGAGATGCTCGATTTGCGCAGCCCATGGTTTGCCGTGCGCGACGACTCGGGTGAGCTCATTGGATTCTTTGCCTTTGGGACCGCGGCCGAACTTGGGGGCTATTCCACGCCCCACCTCTTCGATGAGGACGGCATTCTCAGTATTGGCCTGGGCATGCGGCCGGACATGACGGGCAAAGGGGCAGGACTTGACTTCGTCAACGCCGGACTGAGATTCGCCCGCGAGCGTTTCGCTCCACGCGCCTTTCGCCTCTACGTGATGAGTTGGAATCACCGTGCAATCCGTGTCTATGAGCGGGCGGGCTTTCAATGGGCGGACACGGTGATACAGCATACCCCTTCAGGGGAGCGCGAGTTTATCGAGATGCGCCGCGACGCATAGGAGCTAGAGTAGTCTCCTCATCATAGTAGAAATCACATCAATTACCCGTCGCACCAGCGACCAAGCTGCAACTTGTTTAAGCATTCCACCTTCGTTGACACGTCTAGCACCGGCTGCTATCCTTACCATGTTTGTAGACAAGATGAGCTGGTATCACCTACAGCATCGCAATTCGTGCCATTGTTCCGCGCCGCGACGAGAGTTACGACTACCATGCGCATGCGCATATGTCTCTTCGTCTGGAGGAATGCTTCTATGTTATCTTCGTTATCTCCTATGAACTGTGTGACACGACCGGTGCGTTTCTTTGTGCGTGGCGCGTTACTGCTCATTCTCTTTGCGCTTGCGGGAACAACTGCCGTTCCCAGCGCGCAGGCGAGGTCACGGGCTGCGCAGGATAACGTTGGGCACGTTGTGCGACTGGATGGGCCGGCGGTGGTGCGCATCGTCTCGGTGATTCAGGCGCAGCTGATCTGCCATCGCTGCCTCGCCAGTGGCGGCGACATTGCTTCGCCAAAGAGTGGCGCACTTACCTACGCATCGAGCGGATCGGGAGCCTTCATCACTCCGGATGGCTACGTGCTGACAGCCGATCACGTCGTCGATCATGGCACCGGCAATCCCGAAGACGTCGATCTGATCGAACAGTCAGCGGCAACGGATATCGCCAGACAGCTCAATAATGGAACGGACACACCCGACTCGATTTACAAATTTCTGCAGAACCATCCCGATCAGGTGGAGATCCAGACCAAGATTCCTTTACAGAAGGTCTTTCTCTCGACCAACTATACTGGCGACTTGCAAAGTGCCGGCGACATTGTCAGCTTTGACGTTACGAGTGTGGCAGCGCATTCTCCTGTTACCGAGCAAGATACAGCTATCATCAAGGTGGACGCGCAAGACATGCCCTACCTCATCGTCGCGCCGCCTACTAGCGTGAGCGTTGGTGATACGGTTACG
>DASVOW010000522.1:0-11360 GCA_036383155.1 Ktedonobacterales bacterium | reverse complement strand
CCCGGTAGCGAGGATTCACTCTCCACGAAGAGCTTGAGGTCCGTCATATAGAGGTCGCTGTGGCGCAGGCGGTCGCGCAGGATACGCGTCGCGTCGTCGAGGTCGAAGGCATTGTCCATGAGATTGCCCAGATTGTCGAGGCTAAATGATCTGCTTGGCTCGGAGGTCGGGGCGACGTCCTCCGCATTGAGGGCCGCCACCGTTATCTGACCGGCAAGCTGCTCCAATGCTTCCTGCGTGGTGTAGACGCCGGATTCAAGCTCGGTGCGCAGGCGCGGCGCCTCGGCCAGCATCGTACTCAGCCGCTGGTGTGCCTCCTGCTCTATGCGCAGATCGAGCACCGCGCGCGAATGACTGGCCTCGGCCAGCTCGCGCAGGGCAGTGTCGAACGAGAGCAATTCCGTGCCGCAATGCGGGCACACGGGTGCGGGACTGTCTGCTGCCGTGTCTTCGAGGCGAGTGGGGAGCAGACATTGCCCACAGAGCCAATCGCTCCAATAGCCGGCCGGGGTGGGATGTGTCACGTCGAGAGGGTGGGCGTTGCCATCATCGTCGCGCGCAAAGGGTATGCGCTCCAGCAGCCGCTCACTGAAATCGCATTGCTCGCAGGCGAGCTCCAACCCACGCCCCATACCGACCTCCAACATCCTCCACTACATGCGGCTATTGTCTCACTTTGCCAAGTGTGCCGGCCAGGCTTGCAGAGACATCTTTACAGCCGAGTATACCACGTGCGCCCGTGATCGTAGACCTTTTGGCGTAGAGCGCCATAGAGCAATGGCAAGGCATGGCCAGCAACTATAGCACGGGATGCTACAATATGAGGGTGCGTCGACCAGTGAAGGTCTCACGTAATTGCACAGGCAGGATGTGGCCGGATGCTTAAGGGTGACGCGCCACGTCGACACGCGATCACTGTACTACGGCGAGGTGGATAAAACGCAGCGTATGGAAGTAGACGAGCGAGACGAGCGCGACGACGAGTCGGCCCGCTATCAGGATGCTGGTATGCCGGAGGGTGACAGCGAAGAGGAGCCGCAGCCGCTGGCGCGTGTGCGGTATGGGCTGGGCAAAGAACTATTGCTCTTCCCTGATACGTTCGTCGTGGTGCACAAAGAGGAGCACGACGAGCTGCGGCTGAATCTCGATAATATCCGGCGGCTGATCCTGGTCCCGGGCGAGTATACCCCGAGCAAGCTCGTGCTGATGTTTGATCTCGACGACGGCAACACCATCATCGCCGCCGAGGGTATGACCAACGTGCGCGACTTCCGCAAGCTGTTGGCGCGACTCCGCGAGATCAGACCCAAGATCGAGCTTGACCCTCCTAATATGGACGAGCAACTGATGCAGGCGCTCGATATCCGCAAGCGCAGTCTGATCGGCTGCTACGGTTTTGTGCTTGGTACCTGCCTGCTCATCTGGATCGTGTACCTCATCGTCGCGTTCATCGGCGCACGGGGCGTCCATTGAGCCAAAGTGGCTACGTAGTCATAACATCATGGGAGTTTCATGCGGCAGACACCTCAGACCAATGGCTCGGCAGGCGCGCCTGATACATCCAGCGCGCCTCCACATAGCTGGATCGAACAGCTCGACGCGCTGCTCTCGCTTCTCGGCGACGACACGCACGCGGGCGATGAAGCTGAATTTCTGCGCCGCCTGACTACACTGGACCCCGATCTGCTCGCCTTCCTGGTTGAGCGTATCGCCGAGGAGGACTCTCCCCAGGCGGCGACCGTGCTGGAGGTGGTTGCGGCGCAGCCTGAGACTCCCGGAAGCGTGCGCGAGCGTGCCCGGGCGGCGCGCGATGCGCTGGCCGCGCGTGGCATCACACCTACGCCCCCCGGCGAGGAACGGTTTTACAGTGGTTGGGTGCAGCGTGGACGCGAGCGCGGCGAGCAGATTCTGATCTTGGGGTGGCGCATGCCCGGCGGCGCCGTGGAAGCGCTGGTCTTCCTGCTGGACTGGCGCGGCGACGGCCTCAAGGATTTCTACCGCACGCGCGACATGCAGGAGGGCGAGTGGCGAGAGCTATTGGAGCACAACGGCGATAAGGGCGCGCCACTGACTGAGATTACGCTGGCGCAGGGGCGGGCACTGATCGAGGCGGCGCTGGCCGAGAGCAAGCGCTTCAGCCGGCCTGTGCCGCGTGAATACAAACTGGAGAGCCAGTTGATCGAGCGGCGCGTGCTGGAGAGCGGAGGAGCGCTCGCGCCTGACGACGAGCTTGCCGCTCAGGAAGCGCTGGTCGCTCCTGATCTTTCTCCTGACGAGGTTGTCAAGGCATATGTCGCCGCGCTGCACCATCGCGACTACGCACTCGCTATGCTGCTGCTGGCCGCCGAGCATCAGTTACGCGCCGGGCAGAGCCGCGACGCAGCATTGACGGCGTTGCGCGCGCAGCTCAAGCATGCCCCCCGCCGTGAAGAGGATGTGCGGGTAGCATCGCGTTCGGATGACACGGAGACGCCGGCGGATCAGACGGGCGCCGAAGCCGATGAGGCGATAGTCGAGGCGCATGGCGCGGAGGTCGCTGTCGAACGAACGGGGCGGCGTGTGCGCAGCGAGGTGCATGAGCGCTACGTACTCCGGCGCTCAGCAAGTGGATGGCGTATCCTGAGCAGCAATCCGGTCTAATCCCTCTAGCACTGGACCCGCACGGTCACATCGAGCGCGGTACCGCGATCCTCGGTGAAATGGAGCGTTGCGCTGGTGCGCTTGCCGAGCGACACCACCTGTAACGTCGCGTGCTCGCCAGGAGCCAGACCGCCACCACGCGGCGAATTGGCTGTGAAGGTGATGCCATCTGGCACCGTATCCAGGGTCCAGTGGATGCCGTAGCTTGCCGTATTCGTGAGGGTGAGAGCGGCGCTGTGCCCACAGCTCAAATCAAGCGTCTGCGGCGCCGCGGTGAGCACTGGAGGAACGCTATTGCCCGTGTCTCCGCCGCCGTTTTGCACTTGAATGATGATCGGGCGCGACGTTCCAAGCGTCCGTTGCGGGAACAGGAAGTGGCCGATATCCAGCACTGCGAAGACCACGATCACGGCGACCAGGCCGCCGATCAGCGGGCCGCGCCAACCACTCCACATGCTTGGCTGTGTCCCCGTATTTCCATCTGCCATCTCGCCCGCCGGGAGTTGCGTGTGGTCTAACTGCTCTATTGGCTCAGGATCTCTTCTCTCCACGTCGCCTTCCCCATCTCATACTGGCCTGCACACTCGACCCACTGCCATTCATTGTGTTGCTGGCGCATAGCATATCATGCCCCATGGTCGTTGTCTGGCTTCCGCGCTGGTCCTGCCCCGAAAGTCTGTCTCACTAGCCAGCGGGCGACGCGTGGGCTACAATACCGTGGCGGTTGTGCCAGGAACTTTGGCTGGTAGATATCGAGCGAGGGCACGACGAGACTGCGCAGCGAGGGCGATTGGTAGCATGGGCTGGAATGATCTGATCGGGCGCCAACTCGGATCGTACACTATCATAGATGAGCTGGGGCGCGGTGGCTCGTCTCGCGTCTATCGTGGACGCGACGGTGACACACAGCGTGATGTCGCCATCAAGGTCATTCCCAACGACGCTGAAGATCGGGTTGGTTTCGTGCGGCGCTTTGAGCGTGAAGTGCAGGCAGTGGCTCAACTCAACCACCCAAACATCGTCGCCGTCTACGATCGCGGGGAGACTGAGGACCTCGTGTACCTCGTCATGCAGTGCGTCACAGGCGGTACGCTGCGCCTGCGATTGGGGCGTCCTCTCTCGCTTGGCGCCGCGGCGGCATTGATCATTCAGATGGCGCTGGCACTGCATCATGCGCATCTGCATGGCATCATCCATCGCGATGTCAAACCCTCAAATATGCTCCTCGACTCGACGAATCCCCACTATCTGCTGCTGACCGACTTTGGCATCGCCAAGCTCCAGGGGATGCGCGGGCTGACCAAGACCGGCACGACCATCGGCACGCCCGAGTATATGTCGCCGGAGCAGGCGGAGGGTAAAGAGATCGATCCGCGAGCCGATGTCTATTCGTTGGGCTGCGTGCTCTACGAAGCGCTCGCCGGTAGGCCCCCCTTCACTGGATCTACCCCAGTGTCGGTACTGTATCAGCAGGTTCATTCGCGCCCGGCGTATATCCGCGGCTTCAACCCCGACGTGCCACGTGAATTGGTGCGCGTGCTCGAGCAGGCGCTGGCGAAACGCCCGGAAGATCGCTTCGGCACCGCCGATGGGCTGGCCCAGGCGCTCTATCCCTTTGCCGATGAATCGCTGCCCACGTTTCTGCCACGCCCAGCCACAGGAGCGCTCCATCTCCCGCCGACGCCGCCATCTCTGCCAGTCGAGCGCATGTCACCACCCACGCCGCCCGTCGCTCTGCCGCTGCCCCAGACTCCGCCGCAGTCTGATGCGCTGCGTGCCAGTAACCAGGCGCAGCAGTGGGATGGCGCAGTCGGCGCGTCGCCAGACTCTGGTGTGCAGGTGTTTCGCTCGCCCGATTCAGGGAGGCTCATGCCACCGATCAGCACCGATGGTTTGGGTGAGGTGGCTCCGCCTGCTCCGCAGCGAGGTCTGGGCGCCGAAGGACTCGATGCAATCTTCCCCGACGACCCCGAGGCACAGAGCGTGCGTAACACCTATCAGGCGACGCAGCGTAGCAGGGCAAGCGGTAAGCTCGGCAGCCGCTCCGCACCGTCCGGCCCATCTGGCGCATCGACTACGCGTGGTGTGCCTGATATGCCTGGCTCACCGAGCATGCCAAACATCCCTGGTGCGCCTGGCTTGGCGGGAACGCCCGCTACGCCTAATTACTCTGGTCTGCCTGGCTTGTCCGGCTCACCGGGTATGCCGGTGATGCCTGGTATGCCTGAGGTGCAGGGCATCGCGGGTGGAACCAGCGGGCCGCTTGGGGGCGAGGGGCAGCCAGGGCAGCCAGGGCAATCTTCACGCCCCCGTGGCGCATCCGGCAGCCAAACCATTCCGTTGCCCGCGTTCCGCCTTCCCGCGAAAAAGACGCAGCCGCTCAACCTGCCGTTGACCGCCGACGGCAGGCTTGATATGGAGGCGTTGATGTCGCAGGTGGAAGCGCCGCGCCCGCCATCGTCTCCATTGGCGCCTCCACCTCCGGTTACTCGCTACGAAAGTACGTCTGGCCCCGCACGCACGTGGCAGCGCGAACAGACTCCGCCCTCGTCAGGCTATAGCAACTCCGGCTCTCCTGCCTATAAGCCGGGGGGAAGCTATGGCACTGGTGCACATGATCCTTTATCACGTATGCCTGACGGCGGCGGGTGGGAGAGTTATGGCATGGGCGCGGAGCAGCAGTGGCAGGATGAAGCGCCAGGACAGGCTGCCGGCCGGCCCGATACGTCTGTTTCCGCATTTCGCCGGGCATATGTCGCGACGAGTGAGCTGCATGCGGTGGAGCCGGTGTGGCGGCCACAGCCTGCAGAGCAAGATAGTGCTCCCCGAGCGCGCCTGAGACGGCCTCTGCCACGGCGAGTGGGGCGCGGGCCGCTGATCGCCGGTATCGCGGTAGCTGCGCTGCTGCTGGTTTCACTGGTGGCGTGGGTTGGCTTGAGTGCGTCTGGTGTGCT
The DNA here is from genome assembly GCA_036383155.1 of Ktedonobacterales bacterium. Lineage (GTDB taxonomy): Bacteria > Chloroflexota > Ktedonobacteria > Ktedonobacterales > JADMIN01 > DASVOW01. Next base: position 5,766 of record DASVOW010000522.1, on the reverse strand, counting down.
GACATTGGCGCGAGGAAGTGGACACTCGACGCCGATAGTCAAAGCAACGGCAACCAGCACGCCCGTCCCGACGGCCACCGCAACGCAAAGCGCAACCGCGACGTCGACGACCAATCCCCAGGCGGCGCTCGATCGGCAGGCAGCGGCTTCGTTCCGCGCGGTGACGCTGGCGACCTACAATGACGGAAGCTGCGGCACCAATGTGATGCATTTCGGCAGCGGGGAGGCGATCTTCGTCAACCTCTGTGCGTCTAATTCGGCAACGTCCGGCCCCATGAACGTGACGATCCGGCAGGGCGGTCAGGTGCTCTACACGATGGTCAATGGCCAGTATATCTCGGCGGGCTCGCACTACTGGTATTCCCGCTACGGCCTGCCATCTGGCACCTATGATATGTTGGTGACACTCCAGATCAATGGGCGCAACGCTACAGCCCGCGATATTCAGTTCACGGTCGGCTGATCGCGGCGGCGATCAGCGCGTGTTGAGGGTGACGACGGTGACGCCATCGCCGCCCTCATTCGACGGCGCGGACGCAAACGACTTCACCATCGGGCTGCGTCCCAGCTCCTCGCGTATCGCCTGACGAAGCGCGCCTGTCCCTTTGCCATGTAGGATACGTACGAACGGCATGCCGGCAAGGTAGGCGTCATTGAGATAGCGGTCCACTTCGAGCAGCGCCTCCTCCACACGCCAGCCGCGCAGGTCGAGCTGCATGTCCGGTGCTTCGACCTCCTGTCGTGGTGGCAGGGTCAGCAGCGGACGCCCCTCAGTGGCGCGCGCCTGGCGCCGGCTCAGCCGCTCTACGTCGCTCGCCCGCACGCGCAGCTTCAGCGCGCCAAGCTGCACCTCGACCTCGCCGCGAGCATCAGGCGCTGAGACAAGCTCGCCACGCTGGTTCACCGAGCGCACGCGGACGGTATCGCCCACCTGCAGCGGGCCCGGCAGCGCATCCTCTGACGGCTCCTCGATGGGAGCGCGTATCCTTGAGGGCAGCGGCGCGGCTTTTTCCTCCAGCGCGCGTGTCCTGCTACGCAAGGCGGACAGGCGCTCGTGAGAAAGGCTCTTGCGGGCGACCTCCGTGCGTATACGTGCCAGCTCGGCCTGCATGGACTCAACCTCGCGTCGTGCCTGCGCCCGTGCGTCATTGATGATGCGCTCGCGGCGCTCTTCCAGGTCGGCGCGCTGCCGCTCAAGCTCGCGGCGCTGGTGCTCGGCCTCGGCGCGTTCCATGCTCAGACGGTAGCGCTCGTCTGCTGCTGTGCGGCGCTCCTCTTGCAGATTCTCCAGCAGACTTTCCATCTGTACACCCGCGCTGCCCAGAAAATCGCGGCTGCGAGTGATGATATCCTGCGGCAAACCGAGGCGCGAGGCGATAGCCAGTGCATTGCTGCGACCTGGCAGGCCGATGCTGAGATGGTAGGTTGGCGAGAGCGTCTCCACATCGAACTCCACCGAAGCGTTGACGACGCCGCGCTGCTCATGGGCGAACGCCTTCAACTCGGAGTAGTGAGTGGTCGCGACAGTGGTAATGCCCTGCTCTAGCAGATGTGACAGGATGGCGCGGGCGAGAGCCGAGCCTTCATCTGGGTCGGTGCCGGCGCCCAGCTCGTCGAGCAGCACCAGCGCGCCCGGCGTCGCCTGGCGCAGAATCTCGACGATGCGGCTCATATGCGACGAGAATGTGCTCAAGCTCTGCTCGATGCTCTGCTCATCACCGATGTCGGCGAAGATGTCGCTGAAGACCGGCACTTCGGAATCATCACGTGCCGGGATGTGCATGCCAGCCTGCGCCATCAGGCTCAGCAGCCCCACCGTCTTGAGCGCCACCGTCTTGCCGCCGGTATTTGGCCCGGTGATCACCACCATCGAGAATTCGTCGCCAAGCTGGAAGTCTATGGGCACTACCTTGCCGGTGAGCAACGGGTGGCGCGCCGTATGTAGCGTGAGGCGCCCACGCGTGTTGATGCGCGGCTCGCTGGCGTTGATCAGGCTGGCGTAGCGCGCCTTGGCGAGCTGGAGGTCGATCTCGGCCAGCAGCTCGACGGCCAGTCGGATATATGCGCCCTCACGGCCCACCTCTTCCGACAATGCCGTAAGAATGCGCTCAACCTCCTGGCGCTCCTCGATCTGTAGCTGGCGTAGGCGATTGTTCATCTCCACCACGACCAGCGGCTCGACGAAGACAGTAGCGCCGCTACCCGATTGATCGTGAACGATGCCGCGCACCTGGCCGCGAGCCTCGGCGCGTACCGGCAGCACATAGCGGTCCGAGCGCATCGTGATGATCGGCTCCTGCAGCGCGTTGCGAAATTCGTTCACCAGCGTGCCGAGCCGCTCCTGCAGGCGCTGTTGCGCTCCGCGAATCTCCGCGCGCAGGCGGCGCAACTCAGGCGAAGCTGAGTCGAGCACCTCGCCTTCCTCGCTGATGCTGGTCTCGATGCGGCCCTCCAGGCCCGGACGTGAAGGTAGATCCTCGGCGAGCGTCTTGAGCAGGGGAAACGACTCGTCCATACGGGCGATGGCGCGGCCCAGGTAGCCGGAAGCGCGCAGCGTCACCAGCACGTCGATCAGGTCTCCGGGGCCGAGCACTGCGCCACGCTCAGCTGCCGTCACCACGGGTCTCACATCGCGGGCGCCGCGAACGCCGATATCAGGGCGCAGTTCCATCAAGCGCCGCGCTTCAGTCGTATACGCCAGCCGCCGCCGCACTTCGTCGGGATCAGTGCTTGGCTGTAGCTCCGTCGCCAGCGCCTTGCTCGCCGAGAATGCCGCCTCACGCGCCAGCCGCTCGATGATTTTGGGATATTCAAGTGTTGCGATGCTTTTCTCGTGCATATATCTTCTGTTATCTCGTATTTCTCGATGTCGTACGTGTCTTCTTCCAGATACCGCATTCGTAACGCGGATGAATAGCTCTACGTGCGTGATTCCTACACCAGCGTATGCGAAGACGTGCCGCCTGGCAAGACAGATTTCTGCGCGATATAGAGCGTCGCCTCCCAGAAGGGGCCACGCACCCGCTCGATGTCGGGCATCAACCCAGCGGCACGCAGACGTTGCGCGAGCACATCCGAGGTGTAGATTTCTGGGCCTCCTCGCGCGCCATTGCGCTCACCACGACCTCTACTTCTCCACGGCTGTTGCCTGCCATAGACCAGTGTCTGCACCGCGACGAGCGGCCACACCAGCGCATTAGCTGGCAGCAGCGTCGCGCCCAGCACGACGATCAGCCGCCCGCCTGGCCGTAGCACGCGGGCAATCTCGCGCAACGCGGCGGGCTCATAGATATACTCGGTCGGGAAGGTGCTGACCGCCGTGTCGAAGCTGGCGTCATCGAAAGGAAGCTGCTGAACGCTGGCCTGGCGCACGCTCGCTGCCTCAGTTGTGTACCTGTGGCGGCGCAGCCGGTCTCGTGTGGCAGCGACCATCTGCGGCGAACGGTCGATGGCCGAGCAAGTATAACCAGCCTCGATCATATCTGCCAGGAGCGTGCCAATGCCGCAGCCCACCTCCAGCACGTCGCGTCCATCAATGCGCGGTAGTACGAGCCGCTGCCAGACACGCCACTGCCCAGCGAAGGGCAGCGTGCTCGCGAGCCAGTAGAGTGTGCGGTTGCGATAGAGCAGCTCAAAGAGCGTCCGCACGACACTCCAGCGCAGATTCGTATTGGTCGATCCGGTCGATTTGGTCGATCGCGCCATAGAATCATCCACCGCCACTCAACGCAAAGAACATAGAGAACCCTGGGGCTGTCTTACGAGCAACCCCAGGGCTACGAACAGTGCAACCTGGCACATCACATGTCACGTCGAAGCGCGCTAGCGGGTGAGTGCGACCTCTTCGCTGCTGGGCACCAGGATGTCGTCGACCAGACCGTACTCCTTCGCCATCAGAGGCGTCATGTAGAAGTTGCGGTCGGAGTCGAGCTTGATCCGCTCCATCGTCTGGCCAGTGTGCTTGACCAGAATATCGTAGAGGGCGGTCCGCAGGCGGATGATCTCACGGGCTGTGATCTCGATATCCGTCGCCTGGCCCTCGGCGCCGCCGAGCGGCTGGTGGATCAGGATCGTCGAGTTTGGCAGCGCGTAGCGCTTGCCCTTGGTTCCGCCGGCCAGCAGCACCGCGCCCATGCTCATCGCCATACCCATGCAGAATGTGGAGACGTCGGGCTTGAGGTACTGCATCGTGTCGTAGATAGCCAGGCCGGCATAGATGCTGCCGCCCGGGCTGTTGATATAGATGCTGATATCCTTGGTGGCGTCCTCAGACTGCAAGAACAGCAATTGGGCGACCACGAGATTAGCTACGTTATCGTCGATCGGTGTGCCGATGAAAATTATGCGCTCCTTGAGCAGCCGGGAATAGATATCCATGCCGCGCTCGCCGCGTGGAGTCTGCTCGATCACATTCGGAACGATCAGATCACGTGGAGTCGCGATAGGGCCACTACCCGCCTGCCAGTTGAGCGCGTATGGATCAAACTTAGATGGCATACAAAGCTCCTTATGTCTGCGGTCCCAGGGCCAACACTCGCCGGGACCGCTGCCACCAGTAGGGCGTTCGTGAAGCAACCTTCCAACGCGCGTCCGAAACACTGGTATCACTAAACATAGCCCATGCTGGACCGCGGTGTCAAACCGGACGGTGGGGCCAAAACCTATCAGCGCGCGCACGGACATCTCTCACAGTGTTTGTGCCGGCAATGCTCTGCCCAGAGATGGTGCAAGCCGAGCTGCACGACGGCTCCCGACGGCAGCCGCGACATGCCGAGCTGGCGCGCCATCAGGCGAGTAATTTGATTGGATGGCAGACCGGGCAGGGCCGCGAACACTTCCCGTGCCTGCTCGGCCAGCAGGGGATGCCCTTCGAGTGTCGCCCACGCGGCGGCGAAGGGCAACACGACATTCGCCAGCACGATGAATGTCCGCCCGCGTGACACACTGCCGCCCGCGACCGAGACAGCCGCAACCAGCGCCTTGACTGCAGTGGTGGGAGCATGCTGAGTAATGCAGTGGCGTAGAGGCTCCCACGGCCCCGAATGCAGCCAGCGCTCCCGCAACTCTAGCAGCCCGCGCATGCGTGTGCGCTCGACCGCCGGCAGTACCGCCGACTCAGCCGCCAGTGTCGCGGATGGGACACCCGCTGCCAGTCGCTCGCCCAGGTAGCGCAGCGCCTCGCGGTCGCGCCCATAGGCAAGCGCCTCGGCCAGTGCCACGCACAAGACGCGGTCGGCAGGTGTCCACAGAGCAGATGGGCGCATTGCCTGCTCGGTGCTCAACGCAACATGGGCAAGCTCGCGTTGATAGCTATCGGCGCGCAATGCGAACCGCTGTAGGCCTGCCTCATGCAAGAGCGCGCGCATCTCGGCGGCTCCCGCGCGCTGACCAAGACTCGCGCATGGCCACGCTACCGGTTGCTCCGCCTGACCCTCGGTGCGCAGCACGGCGATGGGTGTGCGGTCGCCGTTCGCCAGCAGCGTCTCGCGCTCCTGATGTATGCCGAGCGGTGCCAGCACCACATGCAGCACGACGCCATCATAGCGCGGGTCGCCGTCATGTCCATGGGCATGCCAGCTTGTGGCGCGCAGGTGCAGCTCCACATCGCCGTAGACCCGGCTCCCATCGGGGCGTGCCAGCACGGCGTCGCGGAAATCCGGCCCTGCTCCGCCGCCACGTCTGCCCTGATACATTACGCTATAGGTGTCGCCACGCTCGGTGTGCAGCATCTGGCCGACCCACGCTCCCGCCGCCCAGCGAGCGGCA
>DASVOW010000521.1:0-5026 GCA_036383155.1 Ktedonobacterales bacterium | reverse complement strand
GGAGGCGCTTTCTTCGGAGAGAGGTGATTTGGCGAGTGATCCGGCGCCGGTGGCGGCAATCGTCATTGGCGTGGATCTCGTGGAGCGTGCGCGGGTGTTGCGGACCTTCGAGCGCTTTGGCGAGCGGTTCCTGATGCGCGTGTTCACGGAGGTGGAGCGCGAGCAGGCGAGGGGACGCGTCGAACGCTTGATCGGGCGCTTTGCAGCCAAGGAGGCTTGCGGCAAGGCGCTCGGCACGGGCCTGGTGACCGTGGCGTGGCGCGAGATCGAGATTGTGCGTCTGCGTGGTGGAAAGCCAGAGCTGAGGCTCCACGGACGTGCCGCAGAACGCGCAGCCGCCCTCGGGCTGGTGGCATTCGATGTGAGCATCTCGGATACGCACGATCATGCGATGGCGGTTGTGGTGGGATTGCATAGATGATGGAGGGATAGTCAGGCTCTATTCGGTCGATTGCTCTCGCGCTCCAGCTTGACGTGCAAGCGAATGAAGTAGATAATGAGAGGAACGCGCGAGGTCAACGAGGACAGTTTTGCGCGCGGGTGGCTAGAGCTACCCGCGCGTTTGCTTTTTGCTATGCTGCGCTTGTTCTGTCGTCTGTGTACTGGCGCTCATGGGCTGGCTGGTTATTACAAGCTCATTCGGCGGAAAGTGTGACCAGCAGGTCATGTCCGGTCTACCTTTTGTTTCGCCCTTCGTTGCAGAGTGTAAGGAGGACGCGACCGTAGTTTCGGAGGAGCATCGCCCGTGTGACTGTGAACCACAGTGCCGCCAGACGCTCACGGCGTTCCTCGATGCGGCCCGCCGCCATACCTGGGTTGACCAATGCCGCGTCCGAGGAGCAGATGTCTATGGCCATTGCAGAGCACTCTGATGCCCCGCCGGTTGATTCATTGCCGGGGTTGCTGAGTCTCTGTGCCAAATATATGCCTCTGGTTGATTTGGACTTGATCCGACGGGCCTATGCCGTTGCTAATGCCGCCCATGCGGGGGCTGTACGTAAGTCGGGCGAGCCGTTTATCGAGCATCCGCTGGCGGTCGCGCGTATCCTGGCAAGTCTGGCTATGGATGCCCCTGGAATCGCCGCTGCGCTCCTGCACGATACCGTCGAAGATACGTCACTTACGCTGGATGAAGTCGAAGAGGCGTTTGGCAGCGATATTGCCGGCATCGTCGATGGTGTGACGAAGTTTACCGCGGTGGAAAGCCTGGAAGAGACGAGCGCGGCTGCATACGAAGGAACGTCGATTCAGAGCTTTGATGCGCATGCGCTACGCAAGGCGCGGCAACACTCCGAGACGGTGCGCAAACTCTTCCTCGCGATGAGCCGCGATCCGCGTGTTGTGTTGCTGAAGATCGCCGATCGGCTGCATAATTTGCGCACGCTCGATTCGATGTCGCCAGCACAGCGTGAGACCAAGTCGCGCGAGACGCTGGACATCTATGCGCCGCTGGCTGGGCGCATTGGGCTGTATCTGATCAAGTCTGAGCTTGAGGATTTAGCTTTCTCCTATCTGGAGCCGGATGCATTCGCGCGGATACAGGAGCGGCTGCGCGATGAGATGATGAAGCGCAAGGATTGGGCGAGACGGATGTGTACATGGATGGAGCGCGAGCTTGCGGCGCGCGGCCTCAATGCTGCGGTGAATTGGCGTGTCAAGCGTCCGTATCGAGCGTATCGCGAGGCCGAAGAGCAGGGAATGGATGTTGGCCTGCTGCACGATCTCATCGCGTTCCGGGTGCTAGTGAATACCAAGGATCAGTGTTATCGGGCGCTGGGTGTCATTCATCACCTCTGGCATCCTCATAGCGAACGTATCCGCGATTACATCGCTACTCCCAAGGCTAACGGCTACCAGTCCTTTCACACGGCAGTCTTTGCGCTCGATGGGCGTCTCGCGCAGATTCACATTCGCACGCACCAGATGCATCGTGCCGCTCAGCATGGTGTCGCGACGTACTGGTTGGAGCGTGCCGCGCAGGGTGTTGCTCATATCGAAGCGCCTGACTATGGACTGGCGGAAGCGGCGCCGGTGGGCGTGGAAGAGGTATTTGGCTGGGTGAACCAACTGGCGTCGTGGCACCGTGAACTGGAACTGAGTGCGACGGACTTCCTGGAGACCGTCCAGGGTGACCTCCTCGACGAGCAGGTATTCATTTTCACGCCGAAGGGTGAGCTGCGCGAGCTGCCGCTGGGCTCGACGGTGCTCGACCTGGCGTATCAGATTCACACCGAGATCGGCGACCACGCGACTGGGGCCTATGTGCAGACGAATACCCTACAGGGGCTGCTTGCCGCTCGCGATGTGCCGGTCGAATATGTGCTGCAGAGTGGGGATGTGGTGCGTGTCACGACTGCGCCGGATGCATGGCCAAAGCCAGAGTGGAGCGACTTTGCGCGCACGCACTATGCACGCGCGCGCATTGGTCGCACACTGCGGCAGCTCCGGCGTGGCAGCAAGGCGACGGGGCAGCTTACACCGCGTGATGAGCTGGAAGAGCCAACCGCAGAGTCTGAGCCGGAGACGTTTGGTCCTGTGCTCCACCCATCGGGCAAGCCGGCGAAGGTTACGCTCGGCCGCTGTTGTTTTCCGTGTCCTGGTGATACGATTGTAGGTGTGGCGCAGCGGGGGCAGGAGGTGACGATACATCGGACCTGTTGCGTGACGCTCCAGGGGGTGCTGGCGCGACGACGGGCGACAGGAGCGGCGTATGCCGAGCCGCTGCAGATACGCTGGCAGGAGATTCAGCCAATCACCTATCGCGCCTACCTGGTGATCGAGGGGCAGGATCACAGGGGGTTAATGCACGAGATTTCGCGTTGTGCGGCGCGTATGGGCCTGAATGTTTCAGGTAGCAGGGCGCTCGCGAATCAGGCGCGCTATCGAGCGGCAATAAGCTTGACGATAGATGTGCCGCCACATATGCGGCTGGAGTATATCCTGCGGCGTCTGCATGGACTGCCCGGCATCCTGCGGGTGCAGCGCGATACGAGCAAGGGATGTGTCAAGCATCGTACAGACAATCATCGAGGGCAATAGTTAGAGAAACGCATATGATAGACCGGTCGACCACCGATACAATGCAGATGCTGCACGACGCGGGCTCTGGCGCGGGGACGACCTTCACCGACGAGGGCCGGCTCTTGCGCGCCGTGGCGGAGTATCTCCGCGCTGAAGATGTGCAACATGTGCAAGACGTGCTGAATTATGTCCATGAGCTGCGCATGGCACAACGTAGTTCCCTCGCCGGCGCGACGGGCGAGAGGAGTGCGCCGGCTGGCAAGACTGGGAAGGGCGATGGGCAGTCAAAGTCGCAATCTTCAGCTCAGCAGTGGGATCGCGAGTACGTCATCTCTGTGGCTGAGACGCTTGCGGAGACGGTCCACATCGATGCTATCAGTCTAGCGGCGGTGTTGCTCTATCAGGCAGTGGAGAGCGGGCTGGTAAGTGGCGAGGACGTGGGCACGCGACTCGGTGGCGAGTTTGGCGTGGATGTGGCGCAGACCATCGAGAATATTGCGCGTTTCGATTCGCTGCAACGGCCTGGGGCGGCTCTGCGCCGCAATGCGCTCGTCGAGGCTGCCGAGGCGGAGGAGCCATCGCGAGAGCGCCGCCGCAGCCGGGAGCGCCAGCGCCAGCAGGATATCGAGAGTCTGCGCAAGATGTTCGTCGCGATGACAGAGGATCCGCGCGTCGCGGTGTTCAAGATTGCGGATCAGTTGCGGCTGATGCGTGCCGTGCGCATCGCCTCCGATACGTGGCGTACCTTTGCGGGAAAGCCAACATCACGCGGGGCGAGCGACGCGGCGGAGAGTGCTGTGCCGGCGAGTGGGTCCCCAGAGGTTGGGGGAGAGGTGATGACACCGGCATGGAGTGAGGAGGAGTGCCGCCTGCTCGCAGCGGAGACGCGGGATATCTATGCGCCGCTGGCGGGACGCCTCGGTATGGGGCGTGTGGAAGGCGAACTGGACGACCTTGCATTTGCCGTGCTCGACCCGGACGAGTATCACTGGCTCAGCGACGCCGTGGCGGAGTATACCAGGGAGCGGGGAACCTACATCGAGCGCGTTTGCACGATCCTGCGCAACGAGATGCGCTCGATTGGCCTGAATGTGGAGGTGTCGGGGCGCGCCAAGCACCTCTACAGCATCTATAAGAAGGTGCAGCGTACGGAGAGCCACGATCTCTCCAATCTTTACGATATCCTGGCCTTCCGCATCATCGTCGACAGTGTGGCTGATTGCTATCTGGCGCTGGGTCATGTGCATGCCCTGTGGCGCCCGAAAGATGGCCGTATCAAGGATTTCATTGCCAACCCGAAGCCGAATGGATACCGGTCGCTGCATACGACGGTTTTCTGCCTGGATAACTTGCTGGCAGAGATTCAGATTCGTACACATGAGATGCACGAGGTGGCCGAGTACGGTGTGGCAATGCATTGGTATTACAAGGATGTCGGGGATAGCGCGTCGGGTGAGGCGGATGCGCTGCACGGCTGGGTCGGTCAGGTGCAGGAGTGGCAGCAGGAACTGCAGGCGACGCGGCGCGATGTGGCTGATCGCGCATTGGAGGCTGTGAAGGGCGAGGTGCTCAAGGAGCAGATCTTTGTCTTCACGCCCGCGGGCGACGTCAAGCAATTGCCCGCGGGCGCGATGCCGCTGGACTTTGCCTATCTGGTGCATACCGATGTGGGTAATCAGGTGGCGGGCGTGCGGGTGGCGTCGAGCGATGGTACGGGACGGCTCGTGCGGAAGCTCGTGCCGCTGGACTATGAGCTGAAGAACGGCGATGTGGTCGAGATCATCAAGCGCAAAGACGCGCACCCGACCCGCGACTGGCTGCATTTGGTGCGCACGAAGTCGGCCCGCGACCGCATCATGAAGTATCTCAAGGCGCACGAGCGTGACATCGATCTGCAGATGGGGCGTGAGCGGCTGGACCGCGAGCTACGCGCGATTGGTGTGCGCAAGGGCTATGACGATCTGAGCGAGGAAGATATCGAGTGGGTGGTGGAGCAACTGGAGCA
>DASVOW010000520.1:0-3191 GCA_036383155.1 Ktedonobacterales bacterium | reverse complement strand
GACTTTGATTAGGAATGCCGCCGATGCAGGAGACACTGTTGGCAAAGTCCACGTTCGGCGCAAGGTCCGGATGCGTAAAGTCCAGGCCCGTATCAATGTCGCCCACAGTGACCGAAGGGCTCCCCCCACTGATGGCGTGTGCCTCGAAGGCGTGAATTTGAGCCATGTCCCACTGCAGCCCGGAGAGATTGTCCATACCCGGCGCCGGCGTGGCTGGTGTCACAGGCGCATCAGCAGCGCCAGCATCCTGATTGTCGTTCAACTGGGTAGCAAATCCTGACGTCGCCGCCGCGCCCTCGATCAGGCCATTGCTACTGATGTCCGCGGCGAAGGTCGGATTATCGGACCTGGCGATGGCTACTCCGATCTGCGAGTAGCTATAGACGAGCGTTCCACCCGCCTGCGTGATCGCATCGACGGCGACCGACGACTGCTTGTAGAGCACGATGTACGTCTGCTCTGTGCCTGCATGCGCCGATCGTGAGGAAATCATGGAAATGGCCATGGTGCCAGCCAGAGCTACGAGTGCGGCCACAAGGCCGGCTCTGCCCAGGCGATATGAGACAACCCTGGTAAGCTGGTGCATCGTTGAGTCTCCGTTCTTCTTCGCAACGTTGAGCAGAATACGGACGCGCTGTGCACACTGGAACCTGTGTCTCGATTGCTCCCGTCGAGTGTACGTGACGGTGCTCGTCTAATTTCTCTCCCGTTACACCTCCCATCCCTACGCCACAGCTTGACATAGCGCGCGTTTACTGTGACTTCGCTATCTTAACCCCTACGTGGACAGATTGCCAAGCTCACGTGTGCTCTTGCCAGCAACCAGCATGCCTAACTGCACGGCTGCCAATGTGATATCATCTCGCTTGCAAGCATCATGCGCCACACCAAAGAGGACCGCACAACCATTGGCATGAGCATCGTCGAGTGCCTATAATCACATCCTGTTTGCCAGTTCAGTTCCCACCACCCCACCAGGAGTGCATTCATGTACGTGCGGCGCTTCAGCCCCGATATCAAGGCCAAGATCCCCGGCGGTCATCCGGGTCTCTACGGCGCTTTCATCCTCTTCAACCAGGCAGACATACCCACAGATCCAGCCGCCGTTGCGTCCTTCGCCGAGCGCATGCATGGCATGCCCCTCACCCTCGATGCTCCCGTGCGTGTCGAAGCTATGTACTTCGAGCCGCACGCCCGGCTCGACGAGCACAGCGCCCCTTTCCCTATCCTATTTATAGTAACCGGTGGTCGTGGCATGCTGCGCATCGGCGGTCCATCGGGCGAGACCCGCGAGATCCAGCCCGGCGACGCCGTGATCTGGCCAGAACGCCAGGATCACATGGTCTGGACCGAAGACGACCCCCTGGAAGCCATCGTCATCCAGATCCACGTTCCCCAGCCCCAACCAACGCAGACACCTCCATAGGTGGCCCACGCTCACGCGAGTGGGTCAAACCGCACAAAGCGCAGTGACTCCTCGGCCAGCTGCCGCAGGCCTTCCTCGGTTCCATCCCAGGTATAGCCCATTGCGCGGAATAGACCTCCCACGAGCAGCCGCCCGCGCTTCCGTGCAGCCCGCACCAGGAGATCGCCCCCATCAACTGGCGAGACAAATACTGCCCGTACCGCAATTCGTTTATTGCCGAGCTGAATAATGGTGTCAGGGTGTGCCCGCAGGTTCTGATACCACTGCGTTCGCTCGCCGTACCCTGCCACCACCGTAACGCTGCCAGTCTGCCTATCGCGCTCGATGAGTTCGACCAGCGTCTGATAGGGCCTCCCACTTGTGCGCCCTATGTGGTTGATGAGTACAAGAGAGCCTCCAAAGAGCCAGCCCAGGCCAGCCCGGTAGAGAGCCACGGGCGCGCGGAACCCCCAGGCCAGAAAGCCTCGCGGCGGATATGCTGTCTGTTGTGTCGCTGGCACGTTGCTATTTCTCCCCGCATCAACGCATACGCGGCGTCAAATAATATCGCAGTGTGATAATTTTACCACAACCACAACAGCAGCACGTCTAACGCAGCGGAAACGGCAAAGTGCGCCAGCACACGGTGCCTGATCTCTAGCGCGCCGTGCCTGCGCTTATGGCGAAACCGTGACGCCTGTCGACGCGGCCGCCTGCGCAAGCGCCAATTCATGCTCGCTCGGATGCGGCATATGCGGGAAGATGCGCTGCGCCTCGGCATTCACCGCCACCAGCACACCACAGCGGTAGAGCACAAGCGCCACCGCGCCGCTTAGATTACCCGCCATATCCACAGCCTTACTGCCAGCAAGAAGACAGCCAAGGTCAGGTGCCGACGCCTCGTAAGGCCACTGGAACTGCAGATTGACGTCGGTCTCAAGAGGATCTCTGCGTATGGCATCCAGCGCGTGCTCCCCAGCCGCACAAATCACAGGGTCGTGCAGGTATGGCCCAGCGGGCGCCAGTTGCACCATCCATTGGTTCAGCTCCCAGCGCGCTGCCACTGCGACCGCCACGCTCATTCGTGGCTCTTCGGTATCGGCGGGCCCGTTGTCGAGCACTACTCTCCCATCTGCCTCCAGGTAGCGCCACGAGAGCCCAACCGGTGCATAGACTCTCCATATATCTGGGAGTGCTGCAAACAGGTCATCGCTGGAGCAGAGCAGCGCACAGTGTGTGGCTTGGATTGACCTTTGAAGGGTAGCGCTGTCGGTGAGCGAGAAGCGCGCCTGGGCGCTGAGCGGCGTGTCGGCGGTGAGCGTGCTGTGATCCTCCGCAAGGAAGTGATCGCCCCGCGCGATAGTGCCAGGACCTGCAGCAGCGGCCGCCGCATCCAGCGCGCGCTGCGTGACGACCGCGAGGGCTTTTGCCTGCTCCGCTGGCAGCCGGTCGACTGTTGCCTGCATGTCTAGCACGCGGATGCCCGGTTGATCTAGTATGAACAGGCCGGTGTTTTGGAGGTCAAGTGGGCACGTGTCCGTAGTGGAGCGCGGCACGCTGACGGTGCAGTGCAGCGCCGGGAAGAGTGCCGCGCGGTAGTCGAGCGTGTGCCTGCCTCGCGGCAGGTGGAAGCCCGCGATCCGCAGACCCTGTTGGTCAAACGACACCGATGGTCCACGGACATCCGGCCCCTGTCTACCATCGATCAGCAACGAGCCCCATGGAACCGTATGCTCCCAAAGGAAGAGATCGCCACCAGGCACAAGGACCTCTGTAGGAGTTGCCG
>DASVOW010000519.1:0-2042 GCA_036383155.1 Ktedonobacterales bacterium | reverse complement strand
TAGCACGGAGAATATTGGATCAACAGGCCTTAACGGCATCGAGGGATGCGACATACAGATTCTCGACAGTAGCGGTAAATTTGCGCGCTTCATCTGGCGCTTTGGGGTGCTGCTGGCGGCTGATGTGGCGGCGCACCAGTTGGTGCCCAGCCTTCCCGTAGCGCCTCAGGCTGAGATCGATGCTGTGACCAAACAGGCGTAACAGTGTCGCGCGCCACATCTCATGCTTACGCGCTGGGATCGGCGGGGGCGACGTGGAGGGTGCGCTCGCGCTCGTAGATGACCATGCCGGGGCCGCCGCCCTTCATGTGGCGGACGTAGCGCTGCTGGGTGTAGTCGACGGGAACGCTGCCGGCTTCGCGGGCCTGGCTGTAGTAGGCGGCAAGTGCGGCGGCTTCGCGGAGGGTGTCTTCGGAGATGGGGCGACCGCTGGACTTGATGATCACGTGCGCACCGGGAACGCCACGCGCGTGCAGCCAGGTGTCATTGGCGCTGGCCTCGTGGAAGGTTACTTCCTCATTCTGGCGGCTGTTCTTGCCGACGAGCAGCGTCATGCCGTCGCTCGACTGACGGCGCAGCGGCGCGCCACCGTCGGGGCCGCGCTTCGGGGGCTGTCCGCCCTTTGTGTTCTTGCCGCCTTTGCCCTGTTTGCCAGCCTTGCTCTGCTTGCTGGCTGCGCCCTTCTGCTTGCCTGAGGACTGGGCAGCGGAGCGGCGAATGTAGCCTGCCTCGGCGACCTCGGCACGCACAGGGGCGATCTCGGCGGGCGTCTCGGCGAGCGCGAGGTCTGTGCGTAGTTGCTCGATGCGCGCCAACTCCAGGTCGTTGGCCTCGATCTGCGGGGGGATCAGGAGCGCGGCGCGTTGTAGCTTGTGGTAGCGGTCGTATTTCTTGTTGGCGTTTTCGACGGCATCCAGGCGTGGATCGAGGGTGATGGTGATCGTTTCGGCGGAGGATACGTCGCCTTCGGCGAAGGGGTCCTGCAGGGTGTAGGTGCTGAGGTGCGCGGGCACTTCCGTCTGGAAGGCGAGGAGGATATCGGCTTCCTGGCGCAGACGCTGGGCTTCGTCGAGCGCGGCAAGCTCGCCACGCAGCGCCTCAGCTTTGCGGAGGGTGCGGTCGCGATTGGTCTGGAGGATGTGCTGGAGATCGCGCTTGGCACCTTCGACGGCGCCGCGCCACTCGGCATTCTCGTAGTAGGCGGCAAGCATTGCGTTGACGCCGGGCATTGCACGTAGCTCGACATCGACATAGTGCAGCGGCAGGTATACGGCAAAGGCGAGCGGCAGGCGCGCGGATGAGGATGCGGCTGGAGACCCGGTGGATGGTGGAGCGGCAGGGTAGACGAGCGTCGGGTGCCAGGAATGTGTGGTAGGCAGCGATGCCAGGGAGCGCACTTCACGCGCCAGCGCCTCCCACGGGAGATCGGGACGGAGCGGCACGTCGCCAGCGTCGGGACGGTCGAAGGCGCGAGCGATGACTTCCGCCGCTAGATCGCGACTCCACCCGGCGATCTGTGAGGTGAGCAGCGTCGTGACCGTCAACGCGGGCGCTTTGCCACGCTTCTTGCGATTTTGCTTGCCACCCGCTGGCTCTGTGGCTTCCTGCTGTGCTGTGGCGATCTGCTGGTGCAGCAGTTCTTCGGCAGCCAGTTGCAGGTCTGTGTCTGCGACCTGGTTGCCTTCGAGTTTGGGCAATGTCTCACCGTTCAGGGTGCGCGTCTGGGGAGGTGGATCGCGATAGCGTACATTGGGCGCGATGGCACGGTAACGGTTGACATCGGCGCTCACCTGGCGCAATGCGCCGAGGATCATGCCGCTGGCATCACGTAGAATCAGGTTGCTAAGCTGGCCCATGGCTTCGAGTATGAGCCAAGTTTCCGGGTCGGGGGTCTCTGTGGATGGCGGGGTGTGCGCGAAGCCAATCTCAAGGATGCGCTCCCAGCGCGGCTGCTGGATGGCAACGATACGCGACCCTTCGAGATATTTGCGCAGCAGCATGACGAACGCCGGGGGCTCGGTGACCAGCTTGCGCGGCTTCTG
>DASVOW010000518.1:0-2201 GCA_036383155.1 Ktedonobacterales bacterium | reverse complement strand
GGGTGCCAACAGGAATACGCAGCCGCTCCGCTACCGCCTCATCAGCAGGGCACATCTCCGCCGACAGCACCTTCGTGCCTGGAACCTGCCCCCGCCCGCTGATATCCTCGGTAAACCCCGTGAGGCGCATGAGCTGCTGGGTAATCTTGTGGTGTGTAACAAAGGTGCCCCGCCCCTGCTCGCGATAGAACACACCCTCGTTCACCAGATCGGTGATCGCCTGACGAGCAGTCATACGGCTGATGCGATAGGTCTCGCTCAGCTCGCGCTCCGACGGGATCAGATCGCCCGGCTTCCATTCGCCGGACCGAATACGCTCACGCAGAATCTCTTTGAGCTGATGGTAGCGAGGAACCGGGCTGTTTCTGTAAATCGTCGACATGGCGCACTACCGTGGCCTTTCCACCAGAGAGAACTTGAAGGGTATCCCTGCGGAGAATTGGAGAACACATTGCAGCAATTATATCGTGTGTTCGGCGAAATTGCTGTTTTCCGCTCGCTCCTTCTATCACAGCAGTAGACAAGACCCAGGAGGAATGGTATAGTCGGTATGTTGTATATACCACACGCCACTCCTATGATGACACGTCGCGGGCCGTAGTGTCAACTTGTTGCACATTTCATGCGGTGCGACAGGAGAGGCGCCATCCCCGTACGGCCGCGCGTATACACTCAGTCGCCTATGATTCTGCGGCGCTGCAATCCAGCGCTTCGACCAGGTGGAGACTACCCCCATGAAATGTACGCTACGTGGCGCCCAACTGGTGGATGCGCAACATGACACTCCGCGGGGCGACCTGACCATTGAAGATGCCCGCATCCTCACCGTCGGCACGTTTTCTGCCCCCTCAGGAGCGTCACACACGGTCTTCGATGCGACAGGCATGATCGTCACCCCAGGTTTCATAGACGTACATACGCACGGTGGCGGCGGTTGTAACCTCCACACCACTGACGCCCGCGAGATCTCCGCTTACGCACGCTGGGCCCCGCAGACCGGCGTCACCGCATTTCTCATTGGTGTGGTTGGCACCCCTGGCGCGCTGCCCCAGGCTCAGTTGCGCGCCTCCGTCGACGCCATCGCCACCCAATCCGTCGAAGCCGCCGAGCCGCTTGGCATCCACCTCGAAGGCCCATACATCAGCGAAGCGCGCCGGGGCGCGCACGCGCCCGCGTGGCTGCGCGAGCCAAACGCTTCCGAGATCGAAGAGGTGCTTGCTATCACCTCGGGCAACCTGCGCCTGATCACGCTCGCGCCTGAATTGCCCGGCGCGGCGGAGATCATGCGCCGTCTCGTGCAGGCGAGCGTCACAGTCAGCATCGGCCACACCGACGCCACCTACGAGCAAACGCTCGAAGCGCTCGCCCTCGGCGCCACCCACGTCACCCACTGCTGCAACGCCATGCGCCCGCTGCATCACCGCGAGCCGGGCCCCATCGGCGCCATCGTGCGCGCGCCTCAGGTCTATGGCGAGTTGATAGCCGACGGCGTGCATGTCCATCCAGCCATGATGGATATCCTCGTGCGCATCCTCGGTCCCGAGCGCACCATCGTCATCACCGACGCTCTCGCGGGAGCCGGCATGCCCGACGACGGCGTCTTCGAGTTCGCCGGACAGCAGGCTCGTGTCATCTGCGGCGCCGCTCGTCTCGCCGACGGCACCATCACCGGCAGCATCCTGACGATGGACCAAGCCCTGCGCAACATCCTCAAAATGACCCACGTCTCCCTCCAGGATGCCATCGCCATGCTCACCATCAACCCTGCTCGCAGCATCAAAGTCGGCGCCCGCAAAGGCCTCTTGCACCCCGGTTACGACGCCGACCTGCTCGTATTCGACGATACGCTCACCCTCCAGGCCACCTTCTGCCGTGGCGCGCTTACCTTCGCCACCGACGCGTGGCAAGCCCGCGCCGTCGTCTCCGACGCATAGGTGCGCGGGTGAGGTCTCACAGCGTCCGCGTCACCTTCCGCAGCCCACGCGGCGCATCAGGATCCAGCCCCTTCGCCAGCGCGAGATGGAGCGCCAGCACCTGCCCCGGCAAAATCGCCGTCACCGGACTCAGCCACTCCGGCGTCGAAGCCGCCAGCGGCAGCGCCACAGTGGCGAATTCAAGCGCCTGGGGTGCGTCAGAGATCACCAGCAGCTCTGCGCCCCGATCTCGCAGCTCTCTTGCCAGTGCCAGCATATCGTCGAGCG
>DASVOW010000517.1:0-29471 GCA_036383155.1 Ktedonobacterales bacterium | reverse complement strand
GACACTGCCTGTCGCACCGATTCCCGCGATGACTCCCACTGACGCGGCGCTTGCCGCCCATCGGCGCCATGTAGCCATTTCGTCTGTCCTCCTGCTCCATCGCGGGTAAGCTCGTCTCACTCGTACTGTTTGGTTAGAGGGGCAGGCGCGCTATAAAGTTTCACGAGGCGCTGGAAGGGACGACATTTGCGGAACGTTTCTGTCCGCAATGTTGGGTACACTGGTGGTGATGAGTGAGGGGGTATGGGGGCGACGAGTTTACAAGGAGCAGAGCAAACCTATGGCTGAAGCAGCGATTCCTCTGATTCGGGTCTACGATGGCTGGCCAACCTATCAGCAGCAGATTATTGAGGCGATAGCGCTGCTGACCGACGAGCAACTAGCGTTGCGTGCGGCGCCGCACCTGCGTACCATCGAGGAGATCGCTACGCACGTGATCCGCGTGCGCGTCTCGTGGTTTCACGATGTGCTCAATGTGGGTGGAGACGACTTCACGGAGTTTGGTGATTGGGATCGCCCAGGCATGCCGGTGCGTAGCGCCGCCGAGTTGGTGTGCGGTCTGGAGACGACCTGGCGCACTATTGCAGACATGCTCAACCGTTGGGATGCGACGATGCTAGACGATGTGTTTCGCGGCTCGTGGCATGGTGAACACTATGAACTGACGCGGCGCTGGGTCATCTGGCATGTGATCGAGCATGATCTCCACCACGGTGGCGAAATCTCCCTTACTCTAGGCATGCATGGACTGAAGGCGCCTGACATTTAGTATCAAGCGCCTTCATTGCCAACTGCTTATAGGAGATGGTGCGGCTAGCGACCGTGACACTGCTTGTACTTGCGGCCGCTGCCGCAGTAGCAGGGATCGTTGCGACCGAGCTTGGGAGTGGCACCTGAGGCCGAGGAGGCGCTCGCCGCCGCGGTGGCCGCGACACGCTGCGGCTGCTGTCTATGGGCGCCGGCCTTCGCCTGGCCAGCAGCAGAGCGGTTGACATTTCGGCCATTTGGCGCGCGATTGCCACTGGAGTGCTGACCTGACACACCTTTCGCGGCAGCCGTTTGTGTCGCCGCACCATTGCTGGCGGGTGCTGGCAACTGGCGGGGCTTCGCGGAGGTGCTGCCGGCGTTCTTAGCCTGCCCACTCAGCTTGGCGATGTCGTCGACATTGGTGCGCAGGTCCTGTGGCAGGGCTTCCTTGGGAGGCTCTTGCAACTGGATCTGCACGGGCGCTCGGAAGAGCAGATCGGCAATATGATGCTCAATCTCGACCTTGAGCTCCTCGAATGCCTGGTATGCCTCGCGCTTGAACTCGACCAGCGGATCGCGTTGGGCAACGCCGCGCAAGCCGATGCCAGCGCGCATCACATCGAGATGATCGATGTGATCCTGCCAGAGCGTATCTACCACCTGGAGCACGGCCATACGCTCGAACTGCCGCATGTAGAACTCGCCCGACTCGATGGCATTATGCTCTTTTACCGCCGCGATGACGGCTTCTTCTTTGCGCGCGTAGGTAGCTCG
Source organism: Ktedonobacterales bacterium (assembly GCA_036383155.1). Lineage (GTDB taxonomy): Bacteria > Chloroflexota > Ktedonobacteria > Ktedonobacterales > JADMIN01 > DASVOW01. Next base: position 27,950 of record DASVOW010000517.1, on the reverse strand, counting down.
TGCCGCTTCGGTCATCTCTTTGATGAGGGTATCGCGCTTGAGCCTGTTGATATATTCCGGGAAGAGATCGTCGGGGATGGTGACCTGCCATGCCTCGAATTGCTTGACGAGCCCATCGAGATCCCAATCCTCCGGCAAATTGGCAGTGGTGTGCGACTCGACGATGCGCCGTACTTCATGGTCAACCATCTGGAGGCAGCGCTCGTGCATGTCTTCACGCTGGAGCACAGCCTGGCGATCTGCGTATATCGCGGCACGCTGGGCCGCGATCACGTCATCATACTCCACGACATGCTTGCGCAGATCGAAGTTTTGCCCCTCTACTTTCGATTGGGCGGACTCCAACATCGAGCTGACGAGCTTATTTTCGATGGGCAGATCTTCTTCCATGCCGAGGCGCTCCATCAGGCCGGCAGCGCGATCCGTGCCAAAGCGGCGCATCAACTCATCTTCCATCGAGAGGAAGAAACGTGACTCACCGGGGTCGCCCTGGCGACCTGAGCGGCCACGAAGCTGATTGTCGATACGGCGTGACTCGTGACGCTCCGTGCCGAGGATATAGAGGCCACCTGCCTCGACGACCTTCTTGTGGTCGTCGGCGCAGCGGCGCTCGGCCTCTTCGAGGGCTTCCGCGCGGTCCTCTGGAGTAGCGAACTCAGGGTCGATGTCGCGCTCGCGCAGAATCTGCTCGACGAAACCCTCAGGATCGCCACCTAGCTTGATGTCGGTGCCGCGGCCCGCCATGTTGGTGGCGATGGTGACGGCGCCGCTCCGCCCCGCCTGCGCGATCACGTGAGCTTCACGCGCATGCTGCTTGGCGTTGAGCACGTTGTGGTCGATGCCCTGCTTGTTGAGCAGGTCAGAGAGATATTCGGAGATCTCCACGGAGGTCGTGCCGACGAGCACCGGCTGTCCCGCTTCGTGGCGCTCGCGGATCTCCTGGGCCACCGCAGTGAACTTGCCCCGCTCGGTGCGGTAGATCAGGTCGGGGTTATCGGCGCGGTTGATGGGCTTGTTCGTCGGAATGACGATGACATCCAACTTATAGATCTTGTTGAACTCCTCAGCCTCCGTTATCGCCGTGCCGGTCATACCAGCAAGCTTCTTGTACAGGCGGAAGTAGTTCTGGAAGGTGATGGTCGCGAGGGTGCGGTTCTCGCGCTGGATCTGCACGCCCTCTTTCGCCTCGATGGCCTGGTGCAGCCCCTCGCTGTAGCGCCGCCCCTGCAGCACACGCCCAGTGAACTCATCAACGATCAGCACTTCGCCATCGCGCACCAGATAGTCTTTGTCGCGCTTGAAGAGGGCATACGCCTTCAGCGCGTTCTCAAGCTGGCGCGTTAGCTCCATGTCGTCGTAGATATTGGCGATGCCGAGCATGCGCTCCATCTTGTCGATGCCGTCATCGGTAATGGCGACAGTTTTCGACTTGAGCTCGATGGTATAGTCTTCGCCTTCTTTGAGGCGCGGTACCACCCGTGCGAATTGTTTGTACAGCTCGGCTGATTCTTCGGCCTGACCTGAGATGATGAGCGGGGTGCGCGCCTCGTCAATCAGGATATTGTCCACCTCGTCAACGATGGCGTAATTGAGGTCGCGTTGCACGCAGAACTTGAGATCCGGCACCATGTGGTCGCGCAGGTAGTCGAAGCCAAACTCGTTGTTGGTGCCGTAGGTGATGTCTGCGGCATAGGCGCCCTTGCGCTCTGGTCCCTGGGGATTCTGTGTCGTCAAGACCACGCCGACCGAAAGACCCAGGGACTCGTGGACCTTGCCCATCCAGTTGCGGTCACGCTGGGCAAGGTAATCGTTGGTGGTGACGATATGCACGCCCTTGCCGGTCAGTGCGTTCAGGTAGGAGGGCAGCGTCGCTACAAGCGTCTTGCCCTCGCCGGTGCGCTGCTCGGCGATCTTGCCCTGGTGGAGCACCACACCACCGATGAGCTGTACGTCGTAATGGCGCATACCCAATACGCGCCGGCTCGCCTCGCGAACGACAGCGAAGGCGTCGGGCAGAATGTCGTCGAGATCGGCGCCTTGCTCAAGTTCCTGCTTGAATTCGCCGGTCTTGGCGCGCAGATCATCATCTGACAGTGCGCGCATTTCGTCTTCGAGATTGTTGATCTCAGCGACGATCGGGCGAATCCGCTTCAATTCTTTCTCATTGGGATCGCCAAGTATCTTCGTCAAGAAGCTCATAAACGGGCCGCTCCCCAATCCTTATCTCAATCTATCTCTCACAGCGGCGAGACGCCAGAAGATTGCAGACCAAATTGCTCTTGTTGGTTAACATCAACGTGCATTATACCATCTCACGGCCTAGCGCCCGACGTAATGAGCGGCGAAGGTGACGGCCTCCACCGCTCACTATGATGATCTACGCACGATTCCGTGCAATGGTAGCGACTGCATCCCTGTGCGCCTGTAGAATCTCTCCTGTGGAGAGTCGGACGTTGAGCATGCGGCAGCGATTGTGCAGCGAGCAAGGCATTACATCACCCACCTTTCCCCCCTGCTTGCCTGTTACGGCAGGGACGTGTATACTAGTCTGGCGAGGCGTTTCACTGTGCGGTCCACACAAGCAACACGTCGATACATTTCCATAGCTGGCATCTCCGGCAGGCATGCAACGTAATAACACGTGGTAGCGTGGGACCGGATGGAGGCCGGAGCGGCGAGGGTGCCGGCTTGCTCAGTCGTATATTTCTGAATGATACGCTAAGTCACTGAATGTGATAGACGCCTGGAGGGAGGGCACGCCTGGTGCAGCCGATGCAGCAACCACAACACCATCCCCCACTGCCTCCACAACCACCCGCGCTTGCCCCTGGTACGATGCTGGCCGGGCGTTACCTCATTCAGGGCTACATCGGCGGTGGTGGATTCGGCCACATTTACAAAGCACAGGATCGTGTGCTTGGGTATCGACGCGCCATCAAAGAGGCTTTTTTTCGCGATCCGATGACGCAGCGCCAGTTCCGCTTGGAGGCGGAGTTTATTCTCAACGCACGACATCCACATCTGGTGCGCGGCTATGCTGTTTTCGAGCAGGCAGGGCGCTTCTATCTCGTCATGGACTACGTAGATGGACATACGCTCGAAGAGATCGCCATTCAACACATCCGTCGAACGAACTTGCCTCTAGCTGAAGCACAGGTGCTCGATTGGATCTTGCCGATCTGCGATGCTGTCTATACTCTTCACACGCAGCCTGCACCGATCATCCATCGCGACGTGAAGCCTGCGAATATCAAGCTGACGCGCCAGGGGTTGCCGGTGCTGATCGACCTGGGCCTCGCCAAACTCTATACCCAAGGGACGCAGACCATCGGCGCAGCACTGGCATTCACTCCGGGATATGCGCCACCGGAGCAATATCAGGCGTCTGGGGCAACTGACCAGCGTACCGATGTTTATGGACTAGGTGCAACGCTTTTCTATTTGCTGACCGGTTATCAGCCGACGGAGGCGCCTGCACGGTTGAGCGCGCAGGCGTTGCCGTCGCTCTGCGCACTCAACCCGGCGCTCAGCATGACGACAGAGCAGATCGTGCTAAAGGCGATGTCGCTCGATCCAGCCGAGCGTCAGCAGGATGCTCACACGCTGATGCGAGAGTTGGCCGCCGCGCGTCTGGCGCTGACTTCGCCATCGATTCCTGCCGTCCAATCGAGTGCAGCGAGTCCCAGTGTACATATGACGCTGCCGCCCCAGAGGCTGCGTTATGACCAGACACCGATGTGTCAGCATTGCGGCACCGCAAATCCGCAAGAGGCAAGCTTTTGCCTGCGCTGCGGGGCGCCGATTCTCGTGCAGCAAGCGGATCGTGAAGAGCAACCGGTAGTGTCTGGTATGCGCTTCACAGCACATGCAGCTACCGATGGAGTTGCCGATGCCGGCTCCCAATTGCGTGGGCGTCGAGCGCGAGTGCAGCGGCGCGAAGGCGAGCGTGGCGAGCGTATCGATACGGCGGTGCGAACTGATTCGCCCCCACTGCCGCACCAGCAGCATGCGCACTTCCTGGCGCCGCCACCAAACCAGGCCGCGAAGCTGTGGCCTGGCGGTGCGCGACCCATGCCAACAATAGGAGATCGGGTGCAGACAGCGGGACAGGGAACGTATGCGGCTGCGGCAGTCGTCGCGCCACTCTTCGACGGGATGGCGCGTGTATTGCCGATGCGCTACCGCAGAGTGCCACATTCGCTCGCACGCCGGCTTGTCCCCCAGCCGTTGACCTATCAACACGAGACTGTGGCGGTGATCGCGGCGATTCTCGCCCTGACGAGCGCATCGTTGAGCTTCGCGGCGATCCTCACGCCGTGGATGGTGTTCTTTGCGTTGCCGGCGCTGATCCTGGCAGTGTGGAGCTTGTTTCGCCAGTCGACGAGCACACCTGTCGATTTCACCCGGCTCGCGTTCATCGCGCTGCTCGTGAGCTTCTTCTGGCCGTTCTTCTGGTTCCTCGCAACGCACCATCTGGTGTTGTAGAGCGGGGTTACGTCAATGATGGGCGCAGCGCGTGACAACGCTGCCCGCTAGGATAGTTGATAAAATAGGCCAGGGGAGGCGCTGTGCGAGGCGAGACGTGCCTCACAGATGAGATGGCGTGACCTCAGCACGCCATCCTGGTGGCTCTTGCCTGCAGTGCTGGCTATGCAGTGGCGGGCTTGCAGGCGGCACAGGGACGGAAGCCAGCATGGGTGGCTTCGGCGGGTGAATGAAAGATGCGGTTGGGCAGGAGGCGCTGGCGCGAGATGCGCGGGCAGGTGGGCAGACAGTAGGTGCTGGTGCGGCGGATGCCGAGATAGATGGGACGATTCGGGGCGTGAGCACGGACGCGCGCTATCCAGGCGTCGTAGTCGTCAGACGAGGCGGGGAGGGCTCCTTCCATCACAAGCAGACGCTGCTTAAGTGGCAGGCCGGGGCCATAGCCAGTGAGGCGTCCATCACTGCCGACGATGCGATGACAGGGAACGAAGGGTGCTACGGGATTTGCGCCGTTGGCCGCACCGACTGCTCGTGTCGCCGTTGGAGCCCCTACTGTGCGGGCGATCTCGGCGTATGAGCGTGTCTCGCCGTAGGGGACGCGCGCCACCTCGTCCCAGACGCGGCGGAAGAAGTCCGGACCGGAGAGGTCGAGCGCGACACTGAAGATGTGGCGCTCGCCAGCGATATACTCGGCCAGCTCGCGCAATGCCTGGCGGAGATAGTACTCCGGCGCATCGCCGTCGCTTTGCTCGATGACGACTTCCGGCGTGTCCACGGCGAGGGGCGTTGTCGTAGGGGTCCAACTCGGCAGCCAGACCTCGCGGACGCCAGCGGGGGTAGCCGTGATGCGCGTGGTGCCGGCCCAGGTTGTCACGACTCCGGTAGCTGTCGGTTGGGTCGCATGCTTAGCTGCAGTTCTGCTAGCCGTCTTTATCTCTACTGGCGCGTGCATTGCTGCTTTCCCCTTCGGTTTCGCACACTGGTTTCATGGCAGCATAACACGGTGGGGAGACGCGCGGTTACGGTATGGGAGACATATGGGCAACACGAAGGGGACGGTCTTCCGTCCCCTGACGTGAATAATGTGCAGCTGGTTTGTGTGTCGCCTTCTCAGGCGAGATCGCGCAGCGATTGTGAGGCGGTAGCGGTGCGGAGCTTTGCCAGGGCCACCATTTCGAGCTGGCGCACGCGCTCACGCGAGATGCCAAGCTCTTTGCCGACTTCGAGCAGCGTGCGGCTACGTCCATCGCCGATGCCATAGCGCAGGATGACTACTGAGCGCTCACGCGCTGTCAGCGATGAGAGAGCACGATGCAACTCCTCACCGAGGAGATGTTGTGAAGCGATGTCGGCAGGAGCCTGGATGCCAGGGTCTTCGAGGGTATCGGAGAGGGAAAGGCGATTCTCTGTGTCCGCAGGTGCATCGAGCGACACGGGCTGCTCCGTCACATGCAGCAGGTCGTCTACCTCTTCGACCGCCATCCCGGCAGCATTGGCAATCTGGTCGGCCAGTGGGTCGCCGCCATTCTCCTGGGAGAGCTGTGAGGCGACACGACGCACCTTGCGCAGGCGCGTGGCAACATGCTCCGGCAGATGAATCAGGCGCGACTGCTCACCAGCAGCGCGGCTAATGGCTTGTCGGATCCACCAAGTGGCATAGGTGCCGAAGTGGCAGCCGCGGCGCCAGTCGAACTTTTCGGCGGCGCGCATCAGGCCGAGGTTGCCTTCCTGGATCAAGTCGATGAGCGGTACACCGGAGTTGGTGTAGCGGCGCGCAATCGCGATAACAAGGCGGAGGTTTGCTTCGATCAAGCGGCGGCGCGCTCGTGTGTCGCCGGCCTGGCCACGTTTCGCCAGGATGATCTCTTCTTCATGGGAGAGCAACGAGAGGCCACGAATATCGTGTAGATAGCTCTGGAAGGCATCTTCGCTTCCATCAGCACCGCCATACTGGCCAGCGCCTTTGCCATAGAGGGCATCTTCTTCTGCGGCGCTTAACTCTGCCAACTCTTCGTCAGTCGGCTCCTGTTCATCGGCCAGTGAGGTGGATGATATCGTTACAGTGGCCTCAGCCACTGGCTGGCTCGCGGCGGACTGCGGCGGCTCGCGCATCTCTCGCAGAAACAGCTCCGCGGCGCTTTCGAGCATCTCGGGTTGGATGATAGCCATGTCGCACACTCTCCTCGTTCCGGGCCTCGCAGCGGACCCGTCGGACCTCAAGAGATGAAGCCTGGTGCAGCGTCACCGCTTGAATTGTCAGCCGTGCTCATGCACAAATTTTGTTCACCGTTGAACTCAGTATACACGCTGTTGCGTAGCAGCAGTCTCAGGTGAACACCTGATTTTTGTCCCCTACACCATGCTTCCCTCTGGAAAGAAATACGCAGTGCGTTACGATGGGTTACAAACTTCACTTTTTAAACCGAGCAAATTTACAATCCCACCGGTACTCATAGAAAATCCTCTCTGGAAGGATCGCCAATGGTGGTCGGCGGCCTTGAGTACACGCCACAGAGGGTGTCACACACCAGAGGACCAGCGGTGGTGCCTGTAGTTTGCACATGGTTTGCACCATAGTTCCGGCGCACCGTGCATTTTCGCGTGATCGCCGCACGCATATCCGCACTACTTCTGCACAGAGTGTACCAGTAATTATGCGCAGCTAGTGACACCATGCGCACATGTAGGGCATGTGCGCACATCCGCCGATCTCCATGGCGCGCCGTTTCTACTACGTCACGGCGCGCATGAATCTCACTGCTGTATCTACTGAAGCATGCGATATGTTACAGTTAGCTCCCAGTTTAGATCCACTTGAAGGCGCGCCCGGAGAGCAGCAGCGCCGCGACCATCCACGCTGCCAGCACGAGGAGGTCCGTCTGCACGGCATGGAGACTCGCGCCATTGTTGATGATCTGGCGTAGGGCGTCGTTGAGATAGCTCAGCGGCAGCACTCTGATGATGGGCGCGAGGAACGCGGGCGCGCTCTCCGTTGGGAAGTAGGAGCCGCCGAGGAACATCATCGGGAAGCTCACCAGAAACGTGACGGCCTGTGCTGCTTCGGGTGTTCTGGCGAAGCTACCGGCGACGAAGCCCAGCGCCATCATGGTCAACGCGCCAAGCGCCACAGCCAGCCCCAGCGCCCACCAACTCCCGATCACCTGCACCTTGAAGACTGCCATCGCTACGGCGATCAGGACCGCTCCCTGTGCTAGCGAGAGGATCAATCGGGCGAGCATTTGCGTCCCCATCAGCATAGCAGGATGCACGGGAGTTGCCGCGAGCCGGCGTAGAATACCTTGCTGGCGCCATGTCACCAGCACTGAGCCAATGGACAAGTTGGCCCACATGAGCATCATGCCGAGCATGCCAGGCGTCAGCCAATCGATCTGGCGTAGATTATGCACGCTCACAGCCTGTTCGTCGAGAGTGACAGGCGAAACACCGCCAGCCGCCTGCTGATTGATGTTGGTGACGATGCTCTGGACAGCCATGCGCGCATTCGCCTGAGTGATAGGGTTGCTCTGGTCGTAGTAGACCTGGATAGAAGCGTGCTCCTGGCGCAGATTGGCGCCGAATCCGGGCTGCAGCACGATGACGGCGTCGCGGTGGGCGTCGCGTAGGGCCTGCAATTCGGCATCGCGCGAGCCTATCGTCACCGTGAGCGAATCGCTCCGCTGGAGTTGTGTCAGCATTTGCGTCGCCAGCGGAGAGTCGTCCTGATCGACGACGCCTAAGCGCAGCCTGGTCGAGCCACCGCTGCCAAAGAGCCAGCCAAAGACAAAAATGGAGATGAGCGCCAGCCCTACGCTCGCTATCAGCAGCGTGCGGTTGCGCCGCAACATCATCAGGAAGGCGGAGACGAGCGCAAAGAATGCTTTCATGGTGAGTATGTATCCCTTTGTCTGTCATGCGGAATGTGTGTCGTGTATAGCTGGCAGGAATAGCCGGAAGATCAGTCGCGGAGGCCACGTCCGGTGAGCTTGAGGAAGACATCTTCCAGCGTGGGCGCATGTACGAGCAGATGGTCCAGCTTGATGGCGCGTGCGGAGGTGGTGTGCAGGAGGTCTACGAGCGTACGCTCAATATCGCCGGTGTAGATCAGGGTGCGCTCGATGCCCTGGCGCGCGTCGCTTGCTCCTGCCAACCCGCGTAACTCCGCCACCGTCAGCGCCGGCTGCAACACGCACTCGAGCGCGGCGCTGGCACCGAGGGAGGCGATCAGGCCGGTGGGGGTGTCTTGCGCGATGATCTCGCCGTGGTCCATGATGGCGATACGGTCGCAGAGCATCTGCGCCTCATCCATGAAGTGCGTCGTCAAAACGATGGTCTTGCCCTGCTCGCGCAGGCCCAGCACGGTGTCCCACAGCATACGGCGGCTTTGTGGGTCGAGGCCGGTGGTTGGCTCGTCGAGGAAGATGAGCGCCGGATCGTTGACTAGCGCAAGGGCGAGCGCCAGTCGCTGCCGTTGACCGCCTGAGAGGTCCTGGGGACGGGCTTTGGCCTTCTCCTCAAGCGCGACCTGACGCAGTAGGGCATCGGCATCCAAGGCGCGAGGATAGAAGGAGCCGAAGAGACGTAGCGTCTCCCGCGCGCTCAATTCAGGGAAGAGCGTCGTCGCCTGAAGCTGCACGCCGATGCGGCGCTGCACCTCACGCCGCTGTCGCCGCACGTCGAAGCCGTCCACCTGCGCCTCGCCGCCATCTGGCATGCGGATGCCCTCCAGCATCTCCATCGTGGTCGTCTTGCCGGCGCCGTTGGGGCCAAGCATGCCAAAGATCTCGCCGCGCCGCACTTCGAAGCTGATGCCATTCACCACTGTCTGGTGGCCATAGCGCTTTACCAATGCGCGCACGTTGACCATGGGCTCGCCACCGTCGTCTCGCGCGGCTGCGCTCGACGGCGCAGTCGCTGCATCCGTTGTCTTCACCGCATGTGTGGTGTTGCTTGTCGTCATCACTGCCGTTCGCTCATTTCTCTCTGTCGCCAATATGGCACTGGGTGTTTTGCTTGCCGCCTGCCTTGTCTCTGCTCCAGCCATTTGCCCTGTGTTTCTCTGATGACCTACTTCACGGCTTCGAGCACGGCTGGCTCGCTGTCTCCACTGATACGGCGGCGGGCTGTTTCGAGGCGTCCGCGTGCGGGGACATGCGTGGTGGCGGCGGCGAGGCCGAAGACGGGCATGTTGCCGTAGACAACCTCGTAATGTCCCGGCTCGACGAGGTAGGATTCGTGCCAGATGCCGACGCTGCCATTCTGGTAGCCGACCGCACGGCTGAAGCGCTGCCACGCTCCCCAGTGCGGATCATCGTGATTGCGGGCGAACCGTTCCAGGTGGTCGAATGAGCGCCAATATTGGACCTGGGTGATGCCACGCCAGGAGAGGAGCGTGCGCCCGCCGAGGAACCCCTTTTCGGGGTGCTGGTAGAGTGTGCGGAGCATTGGCCCCATCGCCATCACCGTCGGAATCCACTTGCGAAAAGCAAATACTCTGTTGATGCGCATGCCGATGAGAAAGACGACAAACGGCTCATCGGTTTGGGCGGTGTATCGCCCTGCGATTATGTTCGCCATACATTTTCCCTCCTGAGTACTCTTGGGCGATGCAGTGTAAGCTCGGACCTATTCCGACTCAATGCTCGCCGCATCAGTCGCCCTTAAGCGTACCTGCGTGTAGGGGGTGGCAGCGCGTGTCGCGGGTCACGATTGGGGGCATAGAATCGGCGGCGATGCAGCCTCCAGCGAGCATGACTGTAGTGATGGATGGCAGCAGTGAGTATGCGTGAAGACATGACCGACGGCATAGGTAGCGGAGGTATATAGGGGCGTATAATGAATATGGACACCGGCATGATGCATTGTCGTGAAGGCGGTACGTGCATGATCCAGCGCTTGAGCTATGCGCGCAGCCGAGCGATATAGAGGCTGGCAGCGGCACCAGGGGCATATACACCGCAATCGAGGCAACCGATGCAGATGACACCCGAACGGGCGACGAGCGAGCGAGCGTTTCCGCGCAACAAGCGTAACATGGCACGGAGAGTCGAGCGCATTTTTGCCAACCCATTTTCGCCAATGGAGTTCGCTGCCTATGTCACTATCGCGGGGGGCTATCTCCTCGCGGTGCTGACGGCGCAGGGCTCGCTTACGCTACTGGGATTCGCAGCACTTACAGTGGGCAATCTAACCTGGCTCTGGGTTTTCCAGCGCATGCATGCGAGCGATTGCACCGGGCCTAAATTGACACGGCTGGTCGCGAGCCTTATTGCGGTGACCATCCTGATCGAGGCGCTGCCGCCGCTGGGAGTAGGCTTCGACTGGCTGCTGCCATTGGTGACTGTAGGTATCATTGGGTCGAACTATCCGTGGCGACGCGCGTTGGCGCTGACAGGCATGGTGTATTTGCTGAGCGCGGTGGTGATTGTCGCAATCGACGATATGAAGGCGCAGGATATCTTCAATAATCTGGTCACGCTCACGCCGGCATTTATCTTTGTCTTCGCCTTTTCAGTGGTTGCGCGGTGGCAGCTCGAGCAGCGCGAGCACGCTGAGGCGCTGGTGTCGCAGTTGGAGGAGGCGCAAGCACAACTCAGAGCGTATGCACATGAAGTCGAGGAACTGGGTGCCACACGCGAGCGCAACCGCATCGCGCGCGAGATCCACGATACGTTAGGGCATTACCTGACGATTCTGGCCGTGCAACTTGAGACGGCGACGAAGCTGGAGGAGCGCGACGATCCACGCTTGCATAGCGAGCTGGTGGAGGCACGGCGTGTGGCGAGTGAGTGCCTGAACGAGGTGCGCCACTCTGTCGCGGCGCTGCGGCCAACTGATCCCACCGCTACTTCTGTCAGTGATGCACTAGCGACGCTGGCTGCGGAGTTTGAGGCAGTGGCTCCAGATACAGCGGTCGCACTCGACGTGGAGGGGGCGGTGCAGGCGTTGCCGCCGGAGGTGCGTGTGGCGCTCTATCGCAGTGTGCAGGAGTCGCTAACGAACATTCGCAAGCATGCCCAGGCGACGAAGGTGCTGGTGCGCCTGCGCGTGGACGTGCGCAATGCGGAACTGCTGGTGCTGGATAACGGGACCGGTGCGGCATCCTGCGACGACGGGCATGAGCCTGGCTTTGGCATTGTTGGCATGCGTGAACGTATCGCGCTACTTGGTGGTACTGCGAAGTGCGGCCCAGATACGGGACGCGGCTGGCGTGTGGACGTACGGGTGCCGTTGCCGGATGAGACAGGGGGTGCCGAGATCCAGACTGAAGTGGCACTGGCGGCGGGAGCGGATGTGAAGGAGCAGGTGGCATGAGCGAGGAGCGCGACGCATCCACGGCGATTCGTGTCGTGCTGGTGGATGACCAGGGTTTGTTGCGCGAGAGCTTCAAGCGGCTGCTGGAGCTGGAAGGGGAAGGTATCGAGGTAGCGGGGACGGCGGGCGACGGCGAGGAGGCGCTGGCACTCATCGAGCGGTTGGCGAGCCAGGGCCGCGCGCCGCAGGTCGTGCTCATGGACATCCGTATGCCGCGCCTGGATGGCATCGGCGCGACGAGGGAAATCGCTAAACGGTTTCCAGATGTGGGCGTGATGATGCTGACAACCTTCGACGACGACGAATCGATCCTCGACGGCGTGCGGGCGGGAGCGAAGGGCTACATGCTGAAAGACGTGACCTCGGAGGAGTTGGTGCGCGCTATACGTGCTGTGGCGCGCGGCGAGTCGCCGTTGCAGCCATCGGTGGCCGCGAAGCTAATTGCCCGGCTCAACCGTCCACCGGAAGCAGAGTCGTCGCCCCAAACATCTGGACAGACAACCGGGCACTCTGTCGCAGGACAGCAGCCATCAGGTGGTATACCGCGCTCGGCTAATGGCTCGCCGGTGAACGAGCTGACGGAAAGGGAACGCGAAATCCTACACTACGTGGCGCGCGGAGACAACAATCGCGAGATCGGCGAGACGCTTTTCATCACCGAGGGGACGGTCAAGAACCATGTCTCCAACATTCTGAGCAAGCTAGCGTTACGAGATCGCACGCAAGCCGCGCTTTGGGCGCGCGAGCACGGGTTTGCGTGAGGGAGACGAGGGAGTAACACATTGCCTTGCGAGCGCAGTTGATTTGGCCGGGTTGCTATCCTTACCATGAGCACTGCTTATTTCCCGCGCAAGGCGTTGTGTCGAGTTGACAAGGATGCAATTGAGGTTCGCCGCTGTAGTGGTGAAGGGCACGCATGATGTCGTAGTATATAAGACGGCGCGCGAGCGGCGCGTGTATATGCCCCTCCGCGCAATGGAGCGAAAGGAGCACGACGCATCATGGGCAAACCTCGCGTCTTTGTCTCACGCATCATCCCCGACGCGGGCCTGAACCTCATTCGCGAGTATTGTGACGCGACGATCTGGCAGGAAGAGCTGCCACCACCACGCGAGACGCTGCTGCGCGAGACGCGCGACGCCGATGGTCTCGTCAGCCTACTCACCGACCGCATCGACGGCGAACTGCTGGATGCCTGCCCACGGCTGCGCGTCGTCAGCAATATGGCCGTCGGCTTCGATAACATCGATATTCCCGCCGCCACTGAGCGCGGCGTGCTCGCTGGCAACACGCCTGGTGTACTCACCGAGACGACAGCGGACTTTGCCTTCGCGCTGCTGATGGCTTCCGCCCGACGCATCGTGGAGGGAGTGGACTACGTCCACGCTGGCCGCTGGAAGACGTGGGGTCCGATGCTGCTGATGGGCGCGGATGTCCACCATGCGACGCTTGGGCTGGTGGGGCTGGGGCGCATCGGCGCGGAGATTGCGAAGCGCGCACGGGGCTTCGATATGCGCGTGCTCTACTACGATGTCTTCCGTCGTGAAGATCTGGAGCAGAGCCTACACATCGAGTATGCCGCGCTGGATGAGGTGCTGGCGCAGGCCGATTTCGTCAGCGTGCATACGCCACTGACGCCCGAGACGCACCACCTCATGAACCGCGAGCGCTTTGCGAAGATGAAGTCGAGCGCTATCCTGATCAATACGGCGCGCGGTCCCATCGTGGAGACGGACGCGCTGGTGGAGGCGCTACGCGAGGGACGCATCGGCGGCGCGGCGCTGGATGTGACGGACCCGGAGCCGCTGCCCGCCGACCATCCGCTGGTCTCGATGCCAAACTGCATCGTCGTGCCTCACATCGCCAGCGCCAGCGCCGCCACACGCGGCAAGATGGCCGAGATCGCGGCACGCAATCTGATAGCCGGACTCAAAGGCGAGCCACTGCCAAATGGACTTAACCCCGACGCGCTTGGCAAGGGCCGCTCGACATTACCACGCGATTGGTAGCTCACACCGGTATTCCGTTTTCAGCATAGGGTGGTAGTTCTACCGTTCGCTCGATGAGGAGCGAGGAGCTTCGACGATGAAATTTGCAGATCGCATGCAGTTGCTTGGCACCGAGACGGCGTTCGAGGTGCTGGTGCGCGCGAAAGCGCTGGAGGCGCAGGGGCGGGATGTCGTCCATCTCGAAATCGGCGAGCCCGACTTCGATACGCCCACACACATCACGGACGCCGCTTGCAAGGCGCTACGCGAGGGCCACACGCACTATACGCCCGCTCCGGGCATGCCTGAGCTGCGCGAGGCCATCGCCAACGATGCCAGCAAGCGGCGCGGTGTCACCTTCACACCGGATGAGGTGGTGGTCACGCCTGGCGGCAAGCCAATCATGTTCTTCTCGATCTTGGCGCTGGTCAATCCGGGTGACGAGGTGATCTATCCCAATCCCGGTTTCCCGATCTACGAGTCGATGATCAACTTCGTCGGCGGTCGACCGGTGCCGATCCAGTTGGAGGAGCAGCGCGACTTTTCGCTGGATGTCGAAAAGCTCTGCGCATCTATCGGGCCGCGCACGCGCATGGTCATCCTCAATTCGCCGCATAATCCGACGGGCGGCATCCTCAGTCAGACGGATCTGGAGGCTATCGCCGAGGCGGTGCGCCCGCATCCCGACCTGATCGTGCTGTCGGATGAAATCTACAGCCGCATGATCTACGAGGGCGAGCACGTGAACATCGCGGGGCTGCCTGGCATGCGCGAGCGCACGATTGTCCTCGACGGCTTCTCGAAGATTTATGCGATGACAGGCTGGCGGCTGGGCTACGGCCTCTTCCCAAAGGAGATGGCGCCCGCCATCGCGCGCCTCATGAGCAACAGCAATTCCTGCACGGCGGCGTTTACCCAGATAGCCGGTGTCGCCGCGCTCACGGGGCCACAGGAACCATCGGAGGCGATGGTAGAGGAGTTTCATCGCCGCCGCGACGTGATCGAGCGCGGGCTCAACGAGATCCCCGGTGTCACCTGCCGCACGCCCCACGGCGCATTCTATGTCTTCCCCAACATCACGGGCACGGGCCTCAACTCACGCGAGGCCGCTGACTTATTGCTCCAGGAGGCAGGCGTCGCCGCGTTGTCTGGAACGGCATTTGGCGCGTATGGTGAGGGCTATATTCGCCTCTCGTATGCCAACTCGGTGGAGAATATCGAGAAGGCACTCGATCGCATCAAGCAGACGCTCACCGCGCATCAGGGCAAGCGCCCTGTGGCGAGCGTTGCGGGGGTCGCGAATGGTAAAGCTAAGACGGCGTCGCGCGCGCGAAATGGCAGTAGCGTACCGGCAAGTGCCAGCGCTACAAGCAACGGCACGAGCAAGCCTGCCACATCGTCACGGCGCAAACCCGCGAGCGCGAAACCGTAGACGAGCAGTACGTTGCACTGCAAAAGCAGGATGGTGGGGAGGTTCCCTTGCCTCCCCACCATCCTGCTTTGTTAGGATGTGCTGTCGTGCTATTCCGCGGCGAGCTTCACCTGTTCGGCGACCTGGCCACGCATCACTTTCTTGTCGAATTTGCCGACGCTCGTCTTGGGCAGCGCCTCGACGAAGATTACGCGGTCAGGGAGCCACCATTTCGCTACGCGCGGCTCCAGGTAGCTGATGATGTCCGCCTCGGTGAGTTGCCCTGCTGCTTCGGGCCGGGGCACGACGACGGCGATCGGGCGCTCCTGCCACTTGGGATGCGGCAGCGCGATGACGGCAGCTTCGAGCACCTGGGGGTGCCCCATGATCTCGCCTTCGAGAATGACTGACGAGATCCATTCGCCGCCGGATTTCACCACATCTTTGGTACGATCGACGATCTGCACATAGCCCTCAGAGTCCATCGTGGCCACGTCTCCAGTGCGGAACCAGCCATCGATGAACTTCTCCTGTCCCTCATCGACGTTGCTGTCGTGGTAATACTTCGCGGTGATCCACGGGCCTCGCACCTGAATCTCACCAAAGGTGGTGCCATCCCATGGCACTTCCTCACCCGTCTCGAGGCTGACGATGCGCATCTCCACACCTGGCACCACGCGACCCTGCTTTGCCTGATACTCGATGCGCTTTTCGGCGGGTAGGCGCTCCAAGTTGGAGAGCAAGCGCGAGACGGTGCCGATAGGCGACATTTCCGTCATGCCCCATGCATGCAGGACGGGGAGACCGCGCGCCTCAAGTTGCTCGATAAGCGATGCGGGTGCCGCAGAGCCCCCGATCACAATACGAGTAACCCGCGAGAGGTCGATGTCTGGTTGCTTTGCCAGCACTTGGAGCAGGCCGATCCAGAGTGTCGGCACACCTGCCGAGAGCGTAACACCCTCCTGTGCCATGACCTGGGCTATGCGATCCGGCGTCATGAAGCGTCCAGGGAACACCAGCTTGCATCCAACCATAGCGGCAGCATGTGGAATGCCCCAGGCGTTCACGTGAAACATTGGGACAAGCGGCATCGCAGTGTCACGTTCCGAGAGCGCGAGCGTATCGGTCTGCGTGACCGTGATGGCGTGCAGCAGCGACGAGCGATGGCTGTAGACGACGCCCTTGGGGTTGCCTGTCGTGCCCGAGGTGTAGCACATCGCGGCGGGCGCGCGCTCGTCCAGCGTTGGCCACTCATAGTGTGCCGGTCCGCTGGCGACGAGCTCTTCATAGTCGATCACTGGCGGCAGACCTTCGGCGGTCGGCGTAGCGCTGCCATTCATCACGACGATGCGCTCGACGGTCGGAATCTGGCCGGCCAGCTTCTCTACAATAGGCATCAGATCGGCATCGACGAAGAGGATCTTGTCTTCGGCGTCGTTGATGATGAAGCTGAGCTGATCGATGGGCAGGCGCAGGTTGAGTGTGTGGAGCACGGCGCCCATGCAGGGGACCGCCAGATACAGCTCGTAGTGGCGCGCGGTGTTCCAGGCCAACGTCCCAATACGGTCGCCCTGATGGATGCCTATGTGCTCCAGTGCACCGGCTAGTAGTAGTGAGCGGCGGCAGACCTCGCCGTATGTAGTGCGCTCGACGCCGTCCTGCGTGACGGTGACGATCTCGCGGTCGGCATGGTAGCGGCGCGCACGGTCAAAGGCATGTGCCAGTGTCAAGGGGAAGTCCATCATGGTCGAGACGATGGTTGTGGGATATGGCGGCGGAGTGGTGGCTGCCGGAGCCTGGGGCGCGACTGGCGCCGCCGGCACGGTAGGTGTGGAAGGCGCGGCAGGTGGAGCAGGTGTTGCGTCAGCGGTGTTTACGTTGCGCGGCGTCGCGTTGCGTCGGAACCAGGACATAGCAGGCACCTCCAATGTGTAGTCACCCGACGATCGGGAGATGGGGACCAGCAGACTGATCCCTCATGTGCACCATGGTAGACAGGATCATGCAGGACCAGGCGCCACTGCCATCCAAACCATGAGAACCAGGTAGCCATATGCCAGACAAAATATGGGGACGCTCGTGCAGACAACACATGTACAGTGTTGATATGTGCATATATCACATTTGGGGCGACAAGACAATGCCGTTCGAAAGATCGCAGTACACGAGCAAGTGTATAGGTTACCTGCGAGGTTAGGCGTTGGAGGCACCTTCGCGAGAGGCCATGCGGCGCCCTATGCTATACTCGAAACGTCCTTGTTGGGGTTATCTGGCTCCACAAGGCGGCTTCCGATGCTCCACATGTTTGCTCCACACGTTCAGGAATATACGCATGAGCCAGACTGTCGCTCACCGCACGTCCAGCACCGAGGCAGTGGTACCCGCAAACGATTGTGCCGTGCGTGCTGTCGCCGTTGGCATTGCTGGCGTGCGGCGCGAGCCCGATCCAGATGCGGAGGTCGTCACGCAGGCGCTGCTGCAGAGCCCGGTTGCCGTATTGGATAATGTAGACGGCTGGATGCGCGTGCGGCTCTCCGACTATGAGGGATGGATGCGTATCGCCGAGCTGGGCGCGCCATCTGTGGTGAGTGAGCGCGTGGCAGTCGTCCAGGCATTGCGGGCGACTGTGTATACTGCGACCGTGGGTAAGCAGGCGCACGTGCCCGCCTATGCGACGACTGTGCTGCCACTGCTCGACGAGTCATTGGAAAACAATCGGCTCCGTGTCGCATTGCCCGGCAGCGCATCAGGGTGGGTGGATGCGACAGATGTAGCCGTTCGTCCCGCATCTGAGGCGTTCCCCGTTGCCGGTGCCGATGTGGCGCTTAGTCTGGCCAGGCGAATGCTCGGCGTCTCGTATCTATGGGGAGGCACATCAGTCGAGGGATTGGACTGCAGCGGCCTCGCGCAGTTGTGTTGCCGGGCGGCGGGACGTGTTATCCGTCGCGATGCCGACCAGCAATACGAAAGTATTCCCTACGTCGTAGCGCGTGGCGACCTGGACGCGGGGGATTTGATCTTCTTTGCGCGCGATGGCGCGATCACACATGTCGCGCTCATGCTCGATGCCAGCCGCTACATCCACGCGAAGGGCGAGCCTGAGAGCCGCGTCATGATCAATAGTCTCGATCCCAACCATGCTGAGTATAGTCAGCGGCTGGCCGACCGCTACGCAGGGGCGCGTCGCCCATTCGCCGATACTATCATCTAGAAGCGGGGCATGAGCTATGAGCGGCAGTAGTAATCAGCAACCCGAATCACAGCCGGTGACGGTGGGAGAGGCCGAGAGCGCCCCGATGGCAGTGGCACCATCGCTTGGCGCGCGAGTTGCCGCGCGGCTCGAAGGGCTTGGCGGGCGGAGTGCCATCGTCGCGCGCCGATTTCCTGTTCCAACATTGCCGCGTCGCGTTGTGCGCCCTTCTGAAGTTGAGCATGAAGGGCACGAGCACGCTGATGATCACGGCAGAATCAGCAGTTCGGTTGAAGAGAGCATCGCTGTGCGGGGCGATGAGATATTTCCGGCGGCAAGTCTGGCGAAGCTGTGCATCGCCGTCGAATTGATGCGGCGTGTCGATCTGGGCCAATACGATCTGAGCGAGCAATTTGACACAGCAGATGAGCCACGTGTCGGCGGTGGCGGAGTGCTGGATTATCTGGACTCCACTACACGCCTTACATTGAATGACCTCTGCTTTTTGATGCTGGGAGTGAGCGATAACAGCGCCTCGAACTTCCTGCTCGAACTGCTTGGCATGGGCGAGATCAATGAGACGATGGCTCGCCTCAAGCTGGAGAAGACACGGCTTGCGCGCCGCTTTATGGATTGGGCGGCACGCGAGGCGCGTCGTGAGAACGTCACCAGCGCAGAGGAGATGGTGACGCTGCTGGCGCTATTTCGGGGCAATGCGCTGCCGGGTGCGAGCGTCTTGCGTGGGATACTCGCCGCGCAGCAACGCGCAGACGACATCCAGGCGTGGCTCCCCGCCGAAGCGCAGCTCGGCCACAAGACCGGCGAGCTTGAGGGGATCTTTCACGATGCCGGGATGCTCGCCGGACCGGGCGGCGCGTGTGTCTTCTGCATTCTCACGGCGGAACAGCAGCATCTACCTACGACGCGCTTCGTAGTGGGCGAGGTCATCCGCATGCTGTGGGATGGCTGGTGCGTGGGCTAAGAAGGGATTGTAGCTCAAAGCCAGATGGAACTGCTAGCTGCTCGCTCGATGTGAGCATGCTACTGCTACACCGGTGCGGCTCTTATGGCGAGAGGCGCTCGATGGCCCAGGAGCCGTCGTCGTTGCGGCGGTAGCGCAGCCGGTCGTGCAGGCGGCTCGGGCGCCCCTGCCAGAACTCGATGCTCTCAGGGATGACGCGGAAGCCGCCCCAGAAGTCAGGTCTCGGTATCTCGCGCCCGGCGTACTCCGCAGCCAACTCCGCCGCGCGCCGCTCGATCACCTCGCGTGAGGCGATCACCTGGCTCTGATGGGATGCCGCCGCCCCGATCTGACTGCCCTCCGGTCGACTATGAAAGTAGGCGTCGGACTCTTCGGCTGAGACGTGCTCGACACGGCCCTCGATGCGCACCTGGCGCTCCAGCTCGACCCAGAAGAAGACGAGCGCGGCATAGGGCGTCTCGGCTAGCTCGCTCCCCTTGCGACTCTCGTAGTTGGTGTAGAAGGCGAAGCCGCGCTCGTCGAACCCTTTGAGCAGGACCATGCGGGCCGAGGGGCGTCCGTCCTTTGAGGTGGTCGCCAGGGTCATCGCGTTTGGCTCGGGTTGACCAGCGCTCACTGCATCGTCGAACCACACGCGGAACTGGCGGAACGGGTCGGCGTCCACATCAGCCTCGCCAAGTCCGCGCTGCCGGTAGTCTTTGCGTATCTCCGCGAGCCTATCTGGACCCATGCTGTTTATCCTCCCGTCCACTACGTCTTGACCTAGATTTTAACACGCGCCATAGCGACTAGCCGAGCCAACGAATGGGGAAGCCACTTGACCGAATAGAATTTATATTCTGCGATCGCTCATAGGCTAGCTCACGTAGCATGATTGCTGATGCGAAGGAGAAGATCCATAGCCAGCACTGTCAACCAAGATCCTCAGAGCTTCCAGGTCATTGTGACGCCGTATTTGTGCATCAAAAGGGCTGCCGACGCCATTGCGTTCTACAGAGATGCGCTCGGTGCGACGGAGGTCTCGCGCATAGTGGCGCCCGATGGCAGAGTGTCGCACGCTGAAATTCGCATCGGCGGTGTGGCGCTCTATCTTGCCGACGAGTTTCCGGAGATCGATGTGGTCAGTCCAAGGACTTTAGGCGGCTCTCCTGTGCTGTTGCACCTCACGGTGCTAAACGTCGATGAACTGGCCGGTCGGGCGATTGCCGCCGGTATGACTGTGCTGCGCCCACTCGCCAATCAGGACTACGGCTACCACAACTGCAAGCTGGCCGATCCCTTCGGGCATAACTGGATGCTCTCGTCGCCTATCAACGATGCCGCGCCGGCAACTGGCACAGCTGACTGACCTTGACCGTGAGGCTCCATTTCGCCGTAACGTTCTTGCATGACCTGTTGTATGGAGAAATGGAGTTGCACTTGATGACGGCTGACGAGATCGATACGTTGCTTGCGAAACCGCTGGATGCCATACTGGCGACACAGAGACGATCCGGCGGTTCCCAATTGACACCTATGTGGTTCTACTGGGATGGCACTGCCTTTTATATGTCTACCACCCGTGACCGCAACAAGTATGCGAATATCAAGCGCAATGCGGAGGTCTCGCTGATCGTGAACGACCAGGAAGCACATAAATACCTGAGCGCCTACGGACGTGCCGAGCTTGTCGAAGATGACAAAGACCGCATCATGAAGTTGACGCTGCCAATTATACGCCGCTACGCACCGGAAGGCCGCGCCGAGCAGATGGCCGCGTCGATGCTAGAGCAGGACCGTGTGGTCATCGTGCTGCGCCCTGACAAACTGCTCACCAATTAGCGTGCCATCACTACCCACATCGCATAAGGGCTGCGTGCTTGCAAACAATCATGAGTCATGAGGAAGCGCTGGGAACAAGTGGCAGGCGTCGCGCGTCAACGCTGAGGGCCCCATCAACACCTGTCTTCTGTTCACAGCCACATCCAACTTAAGGAGACCCTCATGACGACGCTCTTCACTCCACGCGTGACATTGGTTATGTTTGCGATCCTGCTGGTCGTATCCACAGGGGCATTGACGCTCGGCGGCATTAGCCTTACCCGCGCGGGTATAGTCTCGGTGCTGCCGGTCACGAGCCAGCAATCAGGCATTGCCGTGTGCGGGCATGGTAAAGCGACCGCCAAACCCGATCAAGCGCGCATTTCACTTGGCGTGTTTGCGACGGCGCCATCGGCGCAAGCCGCGCGCGATCTGGCGGCGCGTGTGATGAACGATGTGCTTGCCGCGCTCAAGAGTGGCGGCGTCGCGGATCAGGATATTCAGACCGGTTACCTCTCGCTTCAGCCGCAGTACAACTACAATAGCGGATCGCCACATATGATCGGCTATAGTGCTACCAATACCGTCACCGCGACGATCCGTGCTGTCGAAAATGCCGGCAAGGTAATCGATGCGGTGACCGACCGTGGTGGGAACAACATTCTCATCAACGGCATCCAGTTCTCCAATGGAGACCCGGCGCAGGCGCGCATAGCGGCCCAGAAGGATGCCGTAGCCGATGCTAAACGGCAGGCAGAGCAGGTCGCAGCCAGCGCGGGTGCGAGCCTGGGGCAGGCGATGTCCATCCAGGTCGGCGGCTGCGGCAACACAACCCAGCCACCAATCTATTACGACAATAAAGGTGTTGCGGGTACCAGCATAAGTACGCCGATCCAGCCGGGGCAACTGGATGTGACAGTGGATGTCGCCGTGGTATACGCCCTGCGCTAGATTAGATGCGCAGGGCCGGCGAGGTCGCCGCATGCGCTTCACACACTCTCTGCTTTGCGGCATATGGGGAAGCGTCCTGGCAGCCAGGTGAGGCAGTGCGCATTCAGCACTTCTTCAGCGTCCACGCGCTGAACCTTCAACTGGCCTTGCTACCATCATGTGCAGATGAGAGTTCATCCGCATCACGAAGGGAGCATGGGCAATGTTCACCGACTATTCCGCAGGCGCATCGACGCCTTCCGGTGAGCCTGCGCCGGAGATACAAGCAGGCGTTCCACCCATACCAGAAGCACACCCCTACGGAACGGAGCAATCCGTGACGCCGTATCCGCCAACGCAGACGGGTGGCGTAGTGGATGCTGCCGGGCAACGTACGCCATGGATGACTGATCCCTACGGAGTGCCTCCTGGGTTACCGCCAACGTATGGTGGTGAGACTGGCGGCGGGCGCCCAAATCGGCGACGCGCGCCCTGGCACTTTGTGCTCGTAGTGCTTGCACTGGTGTTGACACTGGCCGGTGGCGTCGCGATTGGGCGGGCGAGCGCCGCACAGCAGACCGGCACCACCAGCACGCTTGGGTCGTCGTCAGCGCCGGTGGTCAACGTCTCATCGAACGTAAAGAGTCTGGAACAGACCGTTCAGACGGTGGCAAAGGCTGTTGCCCCTTCAGTCGTCGAGATTACCAGTACTGGCAATGGGCAGGAGGGCATCGGCTCGGGTGACGTTCTCACTAAGGATGGCTATATCGTCACCAATGACCACGTGGTACAGGGCTTCACCAACTTCACCGTCACACTCAGCGATGGCACCAAGTTACCAGCACAGTTAATCGGGCAGGATCCACAGGATGATCTGGCCGTCGTTAAGGTCTCGGCCACTAATCTTCAGCCAATCTCGTTCGCCGATTCCTCCAAGCTCACCGTGGGACAATTCGCTATCGCGATTGGCAATCCTTACGGGCTGCGTGAGACAGCGACCTTCGGCGATGTCAGCGCACTCAACCGCACGGCGAGCGAGAGTCCCAACGGACCCGCGTCAATACTCACCGGGTTGGTGCAGACCAGTGCTCCGATCGCTCCAGGCAACAGCGGTGGCGCTCTCGTCAACCTGCAGGGTCAGTTGATCGGCATTCCCACACTGGGACAGTCAGACCAGCAGAGCGGCCCGGGTAGCTCCAGCACGACCTCTATTGGGCTCGCAATCCCCTCCAATCAGGTCAAGACGGTGGCGCAGCAGTTGATCCAGGGTGGCCATGTGACGAGCACAAATCGTGGCTTCCTGGGCATCCAGGGTGAGGATGTCACTCCGGATGTCGCCAATGCGAGCGGCCTCACAGTGCAGAGCGGCGTGCTCATCAAGACCTTCGTCAACGACGCAGCGGGACAAAGTCCGGCACAACAAGCGGGGCTGCAGTCTGGCGATGTGATTGTGGCTGTCGACGGCCAGACGATCTCAGACAGCAGCGATCTCGCGTCCGCCGTTGCCACCCAGGCTCCGGGTAAGCAGGTGCAGTTGACGGTCGTGCGCGGGTCCAGCCACCTGACGATCAACGTCACTCTTGGCGAGCGCCCGGCAAACACGTAAGGGCGTCGCCCGTAACGTGACAGATGTATTCGCGTGTGAAGCATGGCGTAGCCCGTCTTTGGGCTGCGCCATCGCAGCGCGAGCACAACATGCTATACAATGGTGACAACGAAACCTTGCGTAGGCATGGCGTCTCCAAATACACCCGCACACCAGAACGATCCGTACTTGGAGAGAGTAATCGCTGATCGTGCTTGCATCTGCCTGCCCAATGAGGCGGTTGAAGTGAGGCATGCGGATGGATACATTTCGCTACACATTCGTTGCCCAGGAGGTGATCTTTGACTCGGGATCGCTGGGCAGGCTTGGTGAAATGGCTGACCGCTTTCGCTGGCAGCGGATGATGCTCTGCACAACCGAGCGATTCCGCTCCAGGGGACAACTTGCGCCGATTGAGGTGCTGCTGGGCGAGCGACTGGTAGCGACGTATGAGCGCGTGGAGCCGCATGTGCCGGAGCGTACGGTCACCGAAGCTACGAGCCTCGCGGCAGGGCAGAATGCGGATGCGGTGATTGGGCTGGGCGGCGGCAGCGTGATTGGCACGGCGAAAGCTGTCAGTATGGCGCTGGAGGAGCTACGCTCAGGCCACCCGGCACGCGCCACCTCTCCTACGGACCAACCCCTGATTCCCGTCATCGCGATCCCAACGACGTATGCGGGGTCGGAGATGACCTCTGTCTATGGCGTTACCCACCACGCGAACAAACAGGATCGCAAGGTCACCGTCAGCAATCCCAAGAGCGCACCCAAGCTTGTCATCTATGATCCACTGCTCACGCTCGATCTGCCGCCACGCATGACGGCGGGCACAGGCATCAACGCCGTCGCCCACTGCGTCGAGGCGCTGTATTCGATCACGCGCAACCCGCTCTCCACTGCTGCAGCTCTCGCTGGCCTGCGCTCCATCGCACACGCCCTACCACGTTGTTATGCCAATGGCGCTGACGTAGAGGCACGGAGCGAGATGCTTACCGGCGCGTTCTTGGCGGGCACGGCGCTCTCGAATGTGGCGATGGGACTGCATCACGGTATCTGCCATGTCATTGGCGGCGCGACGGGCGTTGCGCATGGCGACGCCAACAGCGTCATGCTGCCCCATGTGATGCGCTTCAATCTGGATGCGACGGCGCCGCAGCTGGCACTCGCCGCCGAGGCGATGGGCATTTCAGTTGGTGGGCTAAGCGCTGAGGAAGCGGCTGCAGCTGGCGCGCAACTGGTGGCCGATTGGGTCGAGCAGATGCGCCTGCCCCGACGATTGCGCGATATTGGCGTGCGGGAGGAACAACTGCCGGAGCTGGCAGGGATGGCCTTTGACAGCCGCACCGTACACAACAACCCCAAGCCGATTACCGATGTAGCGCAGATCGAGGCATTGTTGCAGCAAGCGTGGTGAGCGGGAGATGAAAGGAGCGCCAACAGACAGAGCGTTGATGATCTGGATTGGCTGGTAGGTGTCCCTCGGAGGATTGGCGCGTGGAGCATTCGCTCATGGCGCCACGACAACGTACTGAAGGCGCGTATGCATATATGACGCGCTGGACGAAGCGCAGACACGCGTTTGTCGAACTCGACATTCCGCAAGGGAGGTCACCCATGGCGATTAATCCGATGGATCATAGTGCGAAAGATATTGTACTCGACGTGGTGCGTACCGAACGGGGCAACTTCTATCAGATCGTCGACGTGCCTCAGAACTGGGAGTCCCCCACCCGCAGCGGCCACTGGGAGGTGCGCGATCTCGTCGGCCACATGATCGACGTGACCGAAGGATATTTGACGCGCTGGGATATGGCGCGCCGCGGCGACCCGGCTACATCGCTTGGCCTGCTCGTGATGGCCCAGGAACTGGATAGAGTGGCGCTGACCTACCGCAATCTGCCGCGAGAAGAGGCCATCAACCGGCTCAAGACGTCGTCTGACAGGCTGCTCGCTCTCTTTGATCAGATGTCGGCTGACCAGTGGGGCAGCTTCAATGTCACACACGTGTTTATGGGCCCATTGCCGCTCTTCTTCTATCCGGCGTTCCAGATCATGGACTATGGGGTGCATACGTGGGACATGCGCTGGGGCCTCGGTGAGAAAGACGCGAAGCTGGACGAGCGGACAGCAGGCGTGCTCGTCCCCTCTATGTTCATCCTGATGCAGTCTACCGTCGATCAGGAGTCCGCCAAGGGTGTGGATATCACGTATGGCATCGTCGTGGATGGCGAATGGGGCGGCAAGTGGCGCGTGCAGGTCAAAGACGGTCAGCTCTCGTATGCGCCCGTTGACGACCTCTCCGGTCTTCCGGCGGTCTTCCATTTCGAGGATGCTTCAGAGTTCGTGCTGACCACATTCCAGCGCATGGAGGGCGGCGAGGCGAGCGGCGACCCGCAGGTGATCGAGAAGGCGCGGCGCCTGTTCTTCCGTATCTGATGGTCTCTGGCAGAGGACATCAGCGCACATTCCAGGAGGCATTTCTGTGGCAAAACTTCAGGTTCAGGGTGTCCATCATCTGACGTTCGTTGGATCGAATCGCGAGGCGGTTATCGACTTCTATCAGGGACTTCTCGGCATGCGACTGGTGCTCGACCAGCCCAATCTCGATGTGCCAGGGGAAGAGCACCTGTATTTCGATGCCGGTGATGGCCGTCTGCTCACGTACTTTGTGCGACCCACACGCGTGAACGATGTGACGCCCAATCCAGAAGGTATCGGCAATCTGCATCACATGGCGCTGACCGTTTCGCACGCCGTGTTCACGCAGGTGGCCGCGCGGCTCAACGCGCTGGGCATCGAGAATACCGGCCCGATCGATCGCGGCTTCATGGATTCGATCTATTTCCGCGACCCGAACGGGCAGCGTCTTGAGCTCGCCTGTTATAAATTCGTCCCTCCGGAGGGGTTTACCATCGCCGATGTCTTGGCGACGGCGCACCGTATCCGTGTGGCGGCTGGCGACTACAATGTGCAAGATGCCCATCTGGCGCAAGCCATCGAGGAACTGAGCCAGACCAAGGTAGCCATCGAGCCGGTGCGTGAGACATCCCCTGTTGGATAACACGTGCTCGCGAACTGGAGCGCCTGTCGCTCTGCGAGTGCGCCTGGTGCTCCTGGCGGCGCGGGAGTTATGGTGCTACGGAGATGCTCTGCCATCCCCTCCCGCGCCGCCGGACTGATTAGAAGACTGGGTTGTTGCCAAGGAGTCTGCCGTATGCCCTTCCGACGCCTGTGGGCCTACGAGCACGGCACGCTCTGGACGATGGTGCTGGACGGCGCTGCGCCCGTCCCGGCGGCTGCTCCGTCCGTCACGTTTGGCGAGGTGCCGCCCGAGGCTGCGGAATCGCTTACCACGGCGATGGGTCCCGAGCAGCTACCGGAGCTGCGGCGGCGTTTCGCTGCGGGGAGGCGGTGCTTTGTCGCGCGAGTCGCGGGCGACATCGTCGCTTATGGCTGGGTGTCGCAGGGCGTGGAGCATATCGGCGAGCTTGAGCGCACATTGCATATGCGGCCCGACGAAGCCTATATTTGGGACTGTGCGACGCTTCCGGCATATCGCCGCAAGGGGCTCTATACCGCGCTGCTGGGGTATATCGCCGCCACGCTCCAGGGCGAGGGCGTCTGCCGCCTCTGGATAGGCACGTCGCTCCAGAACCGCCCGTCGCTCCAGGGAATGGCTGCCGCTGGATTCCAGCCGGTGATCACGGTGCTGTTTGTCCGGATTCTTACGCTGAGCCATCTGTGGGTGAGCGGCGAGGCCACTGCGCCTCCTGCGCACGTCGCCGCTGCTCAGCAAGCGTTGACTGGTGCGCGGGCGCGCGGGAGACTGCACGATGGCAAGGCAATCTGACGGGATCGATGGCATACATCAGGGCCAGCCGGTGCTGGCAGCGGGTGAGCCGCTGGGTCGGGCGCGGGCGGCGATGCTGATGTTACACGGGCGTGGCGCCTCGGCGCAAGACATCTTATCGTTTACCGATCTCCTGGCACACCCCGGATTCGCCTACCTCGCGCCGCAGGCCGCGGGCAACGCATGGTACCCCAATAGCTTCCTTGCTCCGATCCCAAGCAACGAGCCATATCTCTCGTCTGCGCTCGATCTGGTTGGCTCTTTGCTCGGCCAGATTGCATCGGCGGGTGTCCCATTGGAGCGCACGATGGTGCTCGGGTTCTCGCAGGGCGGATGCCTTGGGCTGGAATTCGTCGCGCGCAACGCACGGCGCTACGGCGGCGTGGTGGGCTGGAGCAGTGGACTCATCGGACCCGAC
>DASVOW010000516.1:0-2443 GCA_036383155.1 Ktedonobacterales bacterium | reverse complement strand
AACGGGCTGCTGGCACGGGCCAGACCGAGGATGACGCTCGTGGTCTTCAGCACGAATGCCGCTACGCCTGGGGCGAGGAGCGCGCGCAGGATGCGGCGCAGGATGGAGCTATGCCGCGCATTGATGGTGGTCGTCTTTGGTAAGCCTGGTTCGGATGTGCTCATGGGCGCCGCCGCATGTCTCTCAGCCCGGCGTATGGCTGGCTGGGAGATCGCGAGCACGTCGTGGGGAGAGCGGACTGCTACGAGCTTGCCGGTGGTACGCGACATCTGACTGCGCGCGACCTCGTGGGCGACTTCGGGTTGCGGCAGCCACTCCAGCGGCGTCGTACTTGGAGCGTGCGTGTGCGATGGGTTGAGACGTACGAGGGGCTGCATTGGCACCGGCTGGGCAGTGGCAGTCGGGAAGAGTACGATATCTCCCACCGGCGTTCGCGCCGGACGCACTGGCGTACGATGCGTGATAGGCGGCTGAGGCTCTCTCCTGGATGCTGGTGCATGGGAAACAGGCAACGGAAAGTCGTTTCCCGGCTGCGATTGCGCAATGGTGTCATGCTCGCGCATGGCGGCACGCTGAGCTGGGATGCTGACCGTGACCGCACGGAGGATTGACTCTGTGGGCAGCGCGGACTCAAACTGGATGAGGACGTTGCCGGTCAGTGGGTTGGCCTGCACGCTGGAGACGCCAGGTATCAGGAGCAGCCGACTTTCAATGCTAGGCTGCTGCTCTTTCGACCAGCCTGGTATATGGATGCGCACACGACCAGGGATGGCATGGATGATATGGGGTTCGTTGTTGGTAAGCGTCGTCCGCATGGGCGTGGATGGACTCCTTGCGCGACCTGTGCCGCCAGGGTCGCGGATGTTGCATTTCTCAGCCATTCTTTGCGTTCACTGTATTCAATGGGTGTTAATGCCGGTTTATGGTTGTGTAACAGGTGTGTTAATTCGGACGCGTCAGGCAGTCGCGGGCACTCTGTGGAGATGGCTGGCGGCAACATTCAGACAATTCGCTGGTGGGGAGTAGCGGGCGGCATCATGGGCGCAGCAGGAAGGGTCACCCGTTCGCATTGGCCACGCGGTGGCGCTCGCTCCGCTGGCGGTCGGCGATGGCACGCGCTTCGCTCCAAATCGAGCTGTGCTGTTGCTGCTTAGGGCTAGCATCTGAGGGCGCGAGGTGAATGGCAGCCTCGCTATCACCGCCAACCGGCAGCGCGGCGCCCGCGAGCACCTGCCCGGTGACTCGCACTGGCTTGGGCGCTTTGGGGTGACTCAGCATCTTAAATAGCGGGATCGCGGCGATAAAGACGGCGACAGGCGGCTCGATGAACTCGGCGGCGAGCGCTACGCCGATGCCACCGTAATAGCCGATCGTCTTGGGCCAGTTGATCTCGATTAGCCCCACGCGGCTGGTCAAGCCTACATTTTCTTGCTGTTCGCCTTGCTCGCTGGTTGAATTTTCACAGGCCATCAGGACCCCTCGTGCAGTGAGCTGTGGCGCGACGGTCACAGCGGGAGTGGCGGTCGGCGTGGCACTGCTGTGAATAGGCGTCTGCAAGAATCGTTCCTTTCCTGATCAAGCAGACGCTCCACGAGTTGTTTGTGGTCTGTCATGAGTTGCTATGCTGGGCTGCTATATCCGACGCTCCTCGCGTTGCTCGCCGAAGACGCGGCGTAGCGTGTCGCTGATCTCACCGAGGGTGGCGTAGCTCTCGACGGCAGTCACGATGCGCGGCAGCAGGTTGGCCGTTCCACGTGCCGCCTCCTCCAGCGCGGCGAGCGCTGCGCCGACGGCGGCATTATCCCGGCGGGCGCGCAACTCGCCGAGCCGCGCCGCCTGCCGCCTGCCTACCTCAGGATCGACTCGCAGGATGGGAGTCTGCACCTCTTCCTTTTGCTGGAAGCGGTTGACGCCGACGACGATGCGCCGCTGCTCGTCGAGATCGCGCTGGTAGGTGTATGCCGCCTCCTCGATCTCGCGCTGGACGTAGCCTTGCTCCACGGCGCGCACGCTGCCGCCGAGCGCGTCGATCTTGTCGATGTATTCCCAGGCGCGGCGCTCCAACTCGTTCGTCAGCGATTCAACGTAGTAGGAGCCGGCGAGCGGATCGATGGTATCGGCGACGCCGGTCTCGTAGGCGAGGATCTGTTGCGTGCGCAGGGCGACTCGCGCCGCGTCTTCCGTTGGGAGGGACAGCGCCTCGTCCTTCGAGTTGGTGTGGAGGGATTGGGTGCCGCCGAGGGCGGCGGCCATCGCCTGATAGGCCGTGCGCACGATGTTGTTGTCGGGCTGCTGGGCGGTGAGCGTCGAGCCGGCGGTCTGGGTGTGGAAGCGCAGCAACAGGGAGCGCTCGTCTTTCGCGTGGAAGCGCTCGCGCATGATGCGCGCCCACATGCGCCGGGCCGCACGGAACTTGGCAATCTCCTCGAAGAACATGTTGTGG
>DASVOW010000515.1:0-6611 GCA_036383155.1 Ktedonobacterales bacterium | reverse complement strand
GCATATATGGCTCGATGCCACTCTCAATCAACTGTCCACTCTCGTTGACAGGCAAGATAGTGTAGCCAGCCAGGGCGAGCACTGCGAGCAGAGCGGCGATGACCAGAGGAGCCACCAGGAGTGAGATGCGAAGCCGCCGCGCGTCTGTTGAGAGGAGATTGACACAAAGAAGCGATGCAATGAGAGCGCAGATTGCTCCGGGCAGGAACGGTATCAGGTAGTAGAGGAGTATGGTACCGAGACTTTCTCTGAAAGGGCAGACGTCGAAGCACACCAAGCCAGCGACCTGGCTTTCAATGATACCAACCAAGAAGAAGAGAACTATGGCGACGGTTGCCCACGCGACGATGGCGTTGACGCGATAGCGATATACGAGCTGATCCATGGTGAATGCTGCTCCTTTGCGCAGGGCCGGTGCCTCCAGGTGTATAAGGTTACAGCCTTGCGGGCACTGTAACGTATTGTGTGGCCAAATGCAATTGTACTCAAAGGGGCTCCACGTGCGTGAGGTACGCTTACCGTGTCTAGGGCGTCATGCGATGGCGTGGTGGACGAGCTTCTGGAAGTGGCGGAGGGCTTTCTCGCGGGAGAGCATAAGGTGGCCCTGGTCGAAGTAGCCGGAGTGGAGGCCGCGCTGGACTGATTCACAGAGGACGACGTCTTCATCCTGAACTTGATCGATGAAGCGCACGAAATCTTCTACGGTGGAGTCGCTCACGGCGTCGGCGAAGCAATAGTCGTAGATCGCGAGGGTGCGGTTGGGGTCGACGGGCACGAAGAGGTTCAGCGAGACGTTACCGGGGCCGGGATAGATGTTGAGGGTGAAGTTGGGCCAGAGGTACGCGTAGAAGCCCTCCCGTACGCCCTGGCTGACGTCGTAAAGGTTGTCCTTACCGTCGTGCGCCGTGGCTTTGAGTGTGCCTCCCTGGGTCGAGAAATACTTGTACTCGGTGACCTCGTAGGTACCCACGTCGATCAGATCGCAGAATGAAGGGTGCGCTACAGGGCAGTGGTAGCACTCCAGGTAGTTGTCGATGACGACCTTCCAGTTGGCCGCGATGTCGTAGACACGTCGCACTCGCCGCCGAATCCCATTCAGGTCCAGTCCCGTTGCTGCCACCAGTGCGGGGAGCTCGCCAAGCGTGTCACTAAGGGGGCCGGCCTCGCGATCGGGATTGACGAAGATGAAGGGGCCCCACGTCTCGACTTGCATGGGGATTAATCCGAATGCTCGCGCGTCGAAACTCGCCTCTTCTTTGGCGGCGGGCGCGGAGCGGAGGGAGCCGTCGAGGTTGTAGGTCCAGGCGTGATAGTGGCACTGTAGCGTCTTGCGGTTGCCACATTCCTCGCGCACGACGAGCGCGCCGCGGTGGCGGCACACATTGGCGAACGCGCGGATCTGGCCGTCTTCGGCGCGGGTAAGCACGATGGGAACCTCGCCGAGCTGTGCGGTGAAGAAGTCGCCGGGGCGCGCAAGCTGCTCGGTCAGGCCGACGTATTGCCAGCAGCGGCGAAAGATATGCTCACGCTCGCGTTCGAACACCGAGGCACTCGTATACCATTGCGCTGGTAGTGTCGCGCCTTGATCGAGTGATCGCGCCAATCGCGCGCCACCCAGTACGTCCACATCATCACCACGCATGGCTGTTTCCTCCTCGAATGACCTGGTGTGTTCCCGGCTATTATAACAGTGATCGGCAACTGAAGCGAGAAACACAGTGCGGTAGGTCATGCTGAGATGCATTTTTATTGACAACTACATACGAGCCGCATACAATAGGCGCGTTTATGCAGGTGACCACGGAGTTTGCCATGGCGTCTGGATATGCGATGAGAATATTGTAAGGAGTGTGTGGGTAATGCCTGACGGTATCCGCGATCTCATCGGGCAGCAACTCCAGCAGTATCTTGTGACGGCCATCCTTGATATCGGTGGCGAG
This sequence comes from Ktedonobacterales bacterium, assembly GCA_036383155.1. Lineage (GTDB taxonomy): Bacteria > Chloroflexota > Ktedonobacteria > Ktedonobacterales > JADMIN01 > DASVOW01. The sequence continues at coordinate 4,671 of DASVOW010000515.1, read as the reverse complement.
TATCGCTATCTGCGCGCTATTGATACCTCCAACCAGCGCGGCACAATGCTGGTCATTCTGCCGCCCAAGGTCTTTGAAGGGCAAGATGCATTGACACTCCTCTCTGAGGAGTGTTTGCGTATCCAGGCGCTCAAACAGGCGCATTTACTGCCGATCTACTACGTTGGTAAGTGGGGCACGGTCGCGTATTTGGCGATCCCGCCGATCAGGGAATCGCTGAGCAATTTCCTGTCACGTGAGAAACGCATAGCGCCGAGTCGTGCGGTGCGTATAGTCACCGACCTTGCGTGGGCGCTGCAGACGTTGCATAGCGCAGGTCTCATCCACGGCGATATACAGCCGGGGAACCTGCTCTATGACGAAACAGGGGTGTTGCACCTGGCGGACTTTGGGATCATGCGCGCTCTGGCCCGAGAGCAGGAGCACATGCGCCATGGAGAGGGGCGCGGTACGACTGCACCGCTTGCCCTGCCTTCTCCATATAAAGCGCCGGAGCTAGTTGGTCCGCGTATCGAGTTATCTGTCAGCGGTGATATCTATGCGCTCGGCGCGATTCTTCATGAGATGATCACTGGCGTCACGCCACGCACCCTCTCCCCCGATGAACCGATCTCGCTACCAGCGGAGAGCGACCTGGACCCGCAGCAGAGCAAAGCACTAGACGCTGCGATTCGGCGTGCGCTAGCGCAGGATCCGAGTAATCGCTTCCCCGATGCACGGGCTCTTGCGGTGGCGCTGCGCATGGCCAGTGGCTCAAAGACGATGCCACCCGCGAGAAGTGAATCGCTGACGAACGCACTTGCCGGCGTGTGGCATGTGCCTCAGGGATCGGTTACTGATGCCTCCGCACAACAACTGATCGCTTCACTTTTTTCTGTTGAGGAGCCGGTGGCTGGCGGAGAAACACCCTCTCGGCCGATGCGCCGGAGTACAGGTGGCACCGATAGGGCTGGCTCAGATAACATCATCACACGTATGCGGCGGGGGGAGGGTCCCAGCATGCGCTTGCTGATTGTGGCGATTGCGGTTGTTTTGCTGGTGCTCATCTCGACTGTGGGAGCTATAGCTGTCGTCAACGGCAATGCGTTGAAGATTCTCGAACCGGGAACGGCGACGCCTCAGGTGACGCCGACAGATGCGGGTATAGCGACAAGCGCGGTTCCTCCGTCGCCCATTAGCCAGCCGGAAGTTTCTCCTGCCGCTACGCGCTCGCGTTAGTGGCCCGCCTGGCTGCGTCGCTTCTGCTCTGCTGACAGCAAAGCCAGAGGTTGTCGCTGAGACGACTGCGGCGCGATCACTTGCATCTGGGGCGCTGCTCGTTCACAATGTGTAGCGTTGCCAGATTGGCGCAGTAGTGGAAGGCAGCGACTAGACTATGCTTGCGGAGACCGACGCGCTCACGATCTATCAGCGGCCGGGGGAATTGCTTAAGCAACTTATTCGATTTGACACTACTAACCCGCCAGGGAATGAGGCCGCATGTATCGGTTATATCAGCGACCTCTTGAGAGCGGCGGGCATCGAATCGACGCTGCTCGCGCTTGATCCTGCACGTCCGAACGTGATCGCGCGCCTGCGCGGGCGGGGGGATGCACCGCCGCTGCTGTTGTATGGCCATGTCGATGTCGTCACGACTGAGCATCAAGACTGGACGTATCCGCCCTTCGCGGCGGTCGAGGCAGACGGCTTTATCTGGGGACGCGGCACACTCGATATGAAGGGTGGTGTCGCTATGATGGTCGCCGCATTTCTTCGCGCGCATGCTGAGGGACTGTCGCTGCCGGGCGATGTTATCCTGGCTGTGGTGTCAGATGAGGAGGCCGCTGGCGCGATGGGTGCGCGCTACCTGGTGGAGCAACATGCCGAGCGCTTTACGGGCGTCCGATTTGCTATTGGCGAGTTCGGTGGATTCACATTTTATAGTGCGGGGCAGCGGTTTTATCCGATTATGGTCTCGGAGAAACAGTCGTGTGCCGTTCGTGCAACTGTGCTCGGTCCCGGAGGGCATGCTGCCTTTCGCGCTCCGCAGGGCAACGCGATAGGTAAGCTGGCACGCTTCCTCACTCGTTTGGAGCGGCGACGCCTGCCGGTGCACGTGACTCCGATCACCCGGCTGATGGTGGAGAAACTGGCTTCGGCCTCGCCGCGCCACCAGGCGGTGGTGCTGCGCCAGCTCCTCAATCCCGCGCTCACGGACCGCATCCTCGATCTACTTGGCGCGCAGGTGGAGACGTTCGATCCGCTGCTACACAACACGGTCAACGCTACGATTGTGCGCGGCGGCGAGAAGAGCAATGTGATTCCCAGCGAAGTTACCGTCGAGCTTGACGGGCGCATGCTGCCGGGTTTCACGCAGGAGCAAATGCTCGCCGAGTTGCGCCAATTTGCGGGACCGGATGTGGCGTTCGAGGCGATCTATCCGCCAGACCCCGGCCCGAGCGATACGCCTGACATGGGCCTCTTCGCGACGCTGGCCGACATTCTGCGCGAGGGCGATCCAGGCGGCATTCCTATGCCCTATCTGCTGGCGGCAGTCACCGATGCGCGGTTCTTCTCCCGAATCGGCATTCAGACCTATGGCTTTTTGCCGATGCGTCTGCCCAAGGGTTGGAACTTTACACAACTGATTCATGCCGCGGACGAGCGCATTCCCGTCGAGGCGGTAGCGTACGGCGCAGATGCCATTCATGCGGTGCTGCAGCGCTTTGGGCAGGCGCAGTAAGGTGGCTGAATCTTTACGTTGTATCGCCGCCCACGAAGGGATACTTTACTATGTCTGATGAACAGCTTACTGGCCAGACCGCCGAGCACTGGACCGAGGACGACTCCGCGGCGTTCATCGATACGGCGGATTTGTTCGTGCCTGCTCGTGCGGAGCAGGTGGCGGCCCTGAGAGGGCTGATCCCCGCGGGTGCTGACGACGAGTTCACTATCGTCGAGCTTGCTTCGGGCGATGGTACGCTGGCCCAGGCTCTGCTGGAGGCATTTCCACGGTGCCATTATCTGGCGCTCGACGTCTCAGCGGTCATGCGCAATCATTTGCTACAGCGGCTTGCGTCCTTTGGCGAACGCATTGAGGCGCGCCACTTCGAGCTGGCTGAACGGGAATGGCGCGCGGCGTTGCCTTCGCCGCTGCGCTGTGTCGTCTCGTCGCTCAGTGTGCATCATCTGACGGGCGATGAAAAGCGGGTTCTTTTCGCCGATGTGGCGGCGCGTCTGGAGCCGGGAGGGGCGTTACTGCTGGCCGATATTGTCGAGCCGATCTCGCCGCATGTCGCCGCGCTGTATGCGCGACAGTATGACGACATTGTGCGTGAGCAGAGTGTCGCGGCTGGCAAGCCCGAGGGCTATAAGCGCTTCCAGGAGATGCACTGGAACTATTTCGCCTACGATTATGGCGACAGTGCTACCTACACGTATGATTTTCCGTCGCCGCTCTCCGAGCAGCTTCTCTGGCTGCGGGAGGCGGGTTTCTCCTCCGTCGATTGCTTCTGGCTGCGGGCTGGACATGCCATCTACGGGGGATACAGGTAATGAGTGGGCGCTGTGCGTCTCGTTGATACATGACTATTCGAAAGGTGTCTTCATGCCACAGGTGAGCCTGCGTGTCCGTGTGCCGTTTGTCGATATCGATAGCAGCCAGCGTATCCATTACACAGCGATGTTTCGCTATATGGAGCTGGCGGAGCATGAGCTGATGCGCCGGATTGGGATGCCCTACGCGACGACGCTCCAGGGCATCGCGTATCCCCGCGCGCACCTCTCCTGCGACTTTCGTGGAGCTATTGTCTTCGACGATCAATTGGTGATCGATGCGCGCGTGGAACGGGTAGGCGCGTCGTCGTGGACTGTTGGATTTGTGGCACGTCACCTGTGTGGTCCGGGGCAACCTGATGTCACGCCTGGAGAGGTGCAGCCGGGTGAGGTGGTCGCGGAGGGGCGCATGGTGATCGTGGCGATGGACCCCTCAACCGAGCGCTCCACTGTGCTGCCTGAGGATCTGCGCCGGGCGCTACTCGATGCGGAGGCTTCGCGTAGCTGAGCCGGGGGGGAATGCGCCTCTGCTCCTGGGATGCGCTGTGTGTGCTGGACGGCTAGCTGCGTGGGCTCGGGCGTGGGTGGGCCCGGTCCCTGGCTGGCGGTGGCATAGTCCGCTGGCGTGGTGCGATCACCTGTGCTATCATGGCAGGCGTTACCCCTTGTTACCTTGAAAATGAATAGCTTGGAACGAGTTGTATCAAACTTGCTGCAATTGGAAGAGTGTTAGCGGCCCCTGGTGGGGTGGCGAGTGGCGGAGGGAGGGGCGCCGTCCATGTTGACCGGTTTGCTTGGCGTGCTGCTGCGACTCCTATTGAGGCAAGGGCTGCAATATGCGCTCACGGAGGGTCGAAGCCGGGGCAACAATGGGGTTATGCAGGGCATAGGCTTGATCCTAGCAGGTGGTGTCGTGGCGCTTGGAAGCGTCTTTCTGTTGCGGCCTGTTATCTTCTACTCTATCTTCTACCTTATCCTCGATGGAACTATCGTGATTCTTCTGGTAGGCGGTGGGATTGTTCGTCTGGTCATCGGGTTGTTTGCGTTCAACGAGAACATTGAGGCGCGGAGTGGTCCTGCAATGTCGCCGGTGAACTATTATGTTGCGCTGCCAGAGGAGATGCCCGCCGGATACTG
>DASVOW010000514.1:0-3275 GCA_036383155.1 Ktedonobacterales bacterium | reverse complement strand
ATCAGGCGGCGCGCGATGGGCGTCACCGGTACACCTTCCGCCAGCATAGGCGCTCCCCGCACGTCTGTGAGTTGCACGCCGAAAGGCCGCGCTTCCGCCAATTGTGGGCTTCTGCTGTTCATCGTCGGCCGCTCCTGTCTCTCGCGCCTCTGCGCCCAGATTTGGACAATGACCAGCGCAGCACGTCTTGCCGAGGACCATCAGCGCCGCCCTAGGAGTGGATCCATATGGGTGGATCACCTGGATGGGAGTACGGAGGCGCACAGGCTCAGCGCCGCACAATGCGTACCGCTTCGTGTGCGTGTCATATGGTTATGCTCCGGTCGAGGGCTCAAGCGGCGGGTGATGGGGGCTGTGGTGGGTGGCTGCTGACAAGCGCGTGACTGCTACGGGCTAGCGGGCAGCGGCGAGCGTGTGCGGCTTGGGAATGGGCCAGCCTTCCTCGCGGGCCACGTCTAGCCACAATTCGATAGCCTCTTGCACGTTGGCGAGTGCCTCAGCGCGCGTTGGGCCATCGGCCATACATCCGTTGAGCTCAGGCACGCGAGCGACGAAGTAGCCACCACGCTCGTCCCAGTCGATCACAACCTCATATTGTGTGTTCATTGCGTACCTCGTTAGTGCATACCCAAGTCGTTGAGTACCTTACGCACCTGCTCAACCTGATACGGCTTACAATGGCGTCCTGCCGGCTGCAAGTCAATCAGCCCGGTATAGCCAGGATAGGTGAATATGTGGTGACTGCCGTGAATGCGCTTATTGAAGTTGAGATGTTCAAGTAGGTTATATGTCGCTTCAAAATCAATGTTCGTATCGTGTTTGCCACTCAATATCTGTGCCAGAAGTTTATCACGTTTGCTCACTGCGTGCTACTCCCCTACTTTTACCGGGTGCGCATCCCGGTTCAGGCACTCGCCGACGGCGCCGTGCGCTGGTGGGCGCGGAAAGTGTAAAGCAGGGTGGCGATGGCGGTGATGGCAGGCATGATGGAGCCTACGATGGCGGAGTAGATCGCGGGGTTAGTGGGCAGGTATGGGAGGGTTTCCGGCTGATCGGTAGATGGAGTCGACCAGCGTGCGCAAGAGCGCGTAGACGGCATAGGGACCGTAGCCGCCGATGACGAGGGATATGAGGATCGCGGCAAACCAGCCGAGTTGGCGGCGCTCGACGGCTGCGATGAGCGCGAGCATGCCGGTGACGAGGCAGAGCAGCGTGACGGCGGGGGCGGACGACGGTTGTGATGGGTCAGGTAGGCATACCTTACGAATTCAGCTATTGGAACAGCACGTCGTTACTGGGCGTTTTCAGGTGTGCGAAGTGACGTGATCTCTACCTGTAATGCGTCGTCTGACTGTGGGATTGTAGCTCGTCGCGATTGTGTAAAGAGTGTGTAGAGTAGGGCAATTAAGGCGGGGACCTCTGGGGCGATATAGGTGGCGAAAGGAAAGATGAAAGCTGCGGTTTCTTCGGCAGAGGTGGGGTAGGAGCCTGACTGATAGGTTATCGTGAGTACATCCCGATATGTCTGTAATGCCCACGGTCCGTAGCTGGCGATGATGAGCCATACGAGTAACATTCCAAACCAGACGCGATGGCGGCTTTGTGCGGCGGGAACGAGCATGAGTATGCCGCTGGCGAAGCAGAGCAGCTGCACGGTGCTGTACGCGAATTGAAATGTTGCCAAATAGGCATAGTTGTTCAGTCGAAGTGTGGCGAACAGCCCCAGGTAGACAGCGATATCAAACAGGACGGCAACGGCGAGTGAGGCGATCGCGAGCCTGCGGATTACTCGTAGCATCAAACATCCTCCCGAGCCGCGTTGTGCGGCATGTTAGCCGGACACGGCTCAGTATACAGAGCCATCTTCACATAGGCAAGCGGGCATGAGCTTGCCGGGTGATACTGGCTGATTGAGCACCTCCTAGTTTCTGTATCTTGACACAAATAATACGATTTCGTATTATACTAAACCGTATGAATACGTACGATACACCGTTCATCGTGCCGGCGATCGAGCGGGCTACTCACATGATGGCGTTGTGGATCGAGCGCACCTTTCGCGATCCGCGACTGACGCAGGCGGAGGCGCATGTGCTGGCGTATCTCGCGTCGCATGCGCCGTGCACGATTAACGATCTGCATCGCAGCTTTGGCCACAAGCGATCCACGCTGACGAGCATCCTCGACCGGCTGGAGGAGCGCGGGTGGATCGCGCGGGTGGGGCATCCGACGTCGCGACGGCTGGTGCTGGTGGAACTGACGGAGGCGGGGCGAGCGGTGGCGCAACGGGTGACCGAGGCGTTGCGCGCGCTCGAAGGCCGCGTGCTGGCGCGCACGGGCGACGCGGACCCGGCGACATTCCTACGAGTGCTCCGCGTGTTGGAGGAGGAGTTGGCATGACCCACATGAACGATATGCACGGCGCAAGTGAGATGAGTGATGCGGACTTCGTACAGGCTTTCCTGGATGGGTCGCTGCCGCCCGCGCGGTTTCATCATCGCGACCACCTGCGGCTGACGTGGTTTCTCATCAGGCAATTTGGGATGGAGCGGGCGATGGAGCTGACGGCTGGGGGTATCCGGCGGTTTGCCACGCAGCATGGGCAGGAGGGGAAGTATCACGAGACGATGACGCGTTTCTGGGTTCGCATTGTGGGCCATGCGATAGAGGCGCGGCCCGATATTGTGGAGTTTAGCGCGTTCCTGGAGGCGTTTCCGTGGCTGCTGGAGAAGGATTTGCCCTACCGGCACTGGCGGCGCGAGACGATGGGGAGCGCGGAGGCGCGCACGGGCTGGGTGGAGCCGGATGTGCTGGCGCTGCCGGCGTGAGGATGTGGCTGGCGGTGAACCTGGGTTGTTTAACCTATCTACAGTCTACTTTTCATGAGTCAGTGATATAGTAGGCTGGGCGCGACATAGGGGTCGTGCCGCGACGGAGAGACGCATCCATCGCGGAGGTGATAGTGCCTCGCCGGAGATGCGGGCCCGTATGTAGCAAGGGGAGGTTCTATGCACTTGAAGCGCCGCTGGACCGTGGGCGTCAGTACGCTGCTGCTTGCCGCGCTGGCTGTCGGCGGGTTCGCGCTGACGCGCCAGTCGGCTCAGGCCGACGCGCACATCCGCCCGTTCGATCACGTCTTCGTCATCATGATGGAGAATCATGGGTTTGCCAGCGTTATCGGCGATCCCAACGCTCCGTACATCAACCAGCTTGCCACTGAGAATGCGCAGGCGACGAACTACTACGGCGTGACGCATCCCAGCCTGCCCAACTAT
>DASVOW010000513.1:0-2324 GCA_036383155.1 Ktedonobacterales bacterium | reverse complement strand
GCTCTCCTCGTATTCCTTTAGATCCTGGGTGACGAGGCCAAAGGGGCCGACGAGACCGATGGTGGGGTCGGAGAGGGCGTTTTGGATGGGGGTCCAGATGTCGCCGTTTAGCTCGATGCTGGTGTCGAGCAGCACGATCACATCGCCAAGGCTCGCGCGGAATGTGGCATTGCGCCCGGCACCAAAGCCCATATTGTGGTCGGCAAAGAGCACGCGCACGGGGATATTCTGTACCTGCCCGTCATGGTGGAGTTGTTTGAGATAGGCCAGGGTGTCGTCGGTCGAGCCGTTGTCGAGGATGACGATCTCGATGCTGTGACCGTTGGCATGGCGCGCGATGCTGGTGACGCAGCGCTCCAGGTCGGCGCGGCTGTTGTGGGCGAGCAGATTGACCGAGAAGGCGTATTTCGAGGGCTGATCCAACTGGGAAGGCACATCGCCGGAGCTGCTGATCATCTCCTCCTGCTCGACGTGCGTCAGGATGCGGGTGCTGGCTCGCCCGTCGCGCACCTCGTAGCCAGCAGCGGCGATGTGGTCGCGCAAGGCATCGGCGGCGATGTAGTTGTGCGTGGCACGCTCTTGCGCGCGTTTTCGCGCTAATGCCAGAACTGTCTCTGGGATGTCGTCTGCATCGGTTTCGACCTGTGAGGCTTGTCCGTTCACGGTGTCGCGCGTGGGGTGGCGCTCGGCGTAGTGCGCGACATCCGTGGCGAAGTCGAAGCCAAGGATCTGGTCGAAATCGTAGAGTAGGGCGAGGCGCAGGTCGGGTGGCAGCGTCGCGTCGCGCAGCATCGTCCAGGTGACGGCCATGGCGCGCGGCAGGTTGAGATCGTCGTCTACTACTGCGATGAATGCCTGGCGATAAGGGTGGTCGCGCACGGCTGTGGCCTCCGCGAGGTCGCCATCGGCAGTGTCGTGCAATTCGTATGCACGCTCGCGCAGGCGGCGCAGGGCGGTCTGGGCGGCACGCAGCGCACGGAAGGTGAAGTTGATGCGGCTGCGGTATTTGGCCGTGGTGAAGAAATAGCGCAGGGCCAGTGGCTCGAAGCCACGCGCCTCGACATCGGCCAGGGTGTAGGAGTTGCCGCTGGACTTTGCCATCTTGAGGCCGTCGGCCAGCAGGTGTTGAGCGTGGACCCAATGGCGCACGAAGCGATGCCCGCTGGCGGCCTCGCTCTGTGCGCGCTCGTCCTCATGGTGGGGGAAGATGTTGTCCACACCGCCGGTATGGATATCGATCTCTTCGCCGAGGTATTTGGCGCTCATGGCGCTACATTCGATGTGCCAGCCGGGGAATCCTCTGCCCCATGGGCTGTCCCACGCCATGATGCGGCCTTCTTCGGCGACCTTCCACAGGGGGAAATCTTCGGGGGCGCGCTTGTAGGGGTCGTTCTCGTTGACGGTGTGGAGGCCGCTGCCGAGATACTCCAGTACGTTGCCACTCAGTTGACCGTATGGGGAGAAGGCCGCTACCGAGAAGAAGACGTTGCCGGCGGCCTCATAGGCGTAGCCGCGCTGGAGCAGGCGCTGCGTCAGCGCGATCATCTCAGGGATGTGGTCGGTGGCGCGGGGGAAGATGTGGGCGGGCAGGATGTGTAGCTTGGTTTCGTCGCTTCTGAAGGCATCGGTGTAGAAGGAGGCGATCTCCCAAGGCGACTTGCCCTCGGCACGCGCCTGCGCGATCAGCTTGTCTTCGCCGCGGTCGAGCCGCTCCTGGCGCATGTGCCCGACATCAGTGATGTTTTTAATGTGGGTGACACGCAGGTCGTGGTAGATTAGCGTGCGGCGGATCCAGTCGGCCATGGTGAAGGTGCGCAGGTTGCCGATGTGGATGAAGCGGTAGACGGTCGGGCCACAGCTATACATGCGGACGTGCCCGGGCTCCAGCGGCTCGATAGACTCCACCCGCCGCGTCAGCGTGTTGAAAAGACGCAGGTCACTTGGGGTCTGTGTTGCGCTGCGCTGCCTATCCGCCTGTTGCTGCTTACTTTCACCAGTATGCCCTGACATGACAAGCGTACCCTTTCAGCTCCGTCGCTAGCGTATAGTCCTTGCGATTCGCCTCCGGCAATATCGTCTCGTGGACTCTGCATAGATTTATAGCGTAAGGGTTACGATAAGACCAATTGCTCTAGAGCGCGAATACGCGGTTGCCCTCGACACGCACCCGACCCGCGAGTATTTGGCCGATGGCAGCGGGCAGCAGGCGATGCTCCTCGGCCAGGATGCGGGCGGAGAGGCTTTCGACGGTGTCGTCATCGAGAACGGGAACGGCGGCCTGGGCGATGATGGGGCCGGCATCTACTTCTTCGGTGACGAAGTGG
>DASVOW010000512.1:0-4613 GCA_036383155.1 Ktedonobacterales bacterium | reverse complement strand
CTACGTGCTGGCTGGTCGCCAGTTGCAGACAATCGCGATGTATTCGTATCTGCGTATGTTCGCAGGGACCGCTAGCGACTTCCCTGTGGGCATCGCCACCGCGATCGTGCTCTTCGTCTTTGGCATCCTTATCAGCGCGCTTTTTGTCTCGCAGATGCGCGGCATTGTCCGCCAGGAATAGGGGCTGGACGCTGGGGCGCCATGCGAGGCACGAGGCCACATGATGGCGGAAATTACTACGATCGGCGAAGCTCGCGGAGAGGAGTGCGGATTATGGCAACGCAGGAACAGGCAGCTCCATTTGTCGTAGAGAAAGCACGCGCAGGCGCCACTCCGGCGAAAGCAAAACCAAAACAACGGATCGATTGGGGGAAGGTAGGCCGTTATGCAGCGGTAGTGGCGGTCGTACTTTTCTCGCTGGCGCCCTTCTACTGGACTGTTGTCACCTCTATCAAGGGCGACCTCGAGCTGAACTCCTCGCCGCCAACGCTCTTTCCCCACACGATCACACTCGGTAACTATGGCATCGATCTCACCAGCTCAGGGTCAGCGTTCTTTAGGGAAGACCTGCGCAACAGCGCTATCATCGCCTCTATCACGACGATCCTGTGTCTCGTGTTCGGGTCGCTCTGCGCCTATGCCATCGCACGCCTCAAGTTCCGCGGTAAGACGTTGGTGCTGCTGGCGGTGCTTTCGGTGAGCATGTTCCCGTTCATCGCGCTGGTCGGCCCGCTCTTCGTTTTCTTCACCAACGTCAACTTGTATGATACCTACGTCGCATTGATCATCCCTGACCTGGTGATCACGTTACCGCTGACCATCTGGCTCCTCACGTCGTTCTTCCGTGACCTCCCGCCCGATCTGGAGGAGGCAGCGCTCGTGGATGGTGACACACGGCTCGGCGCGCTGTGGCATATCGTCGTGCCTCTGACAGCGCCCGGCGTCTTCGCCGCAGCCATCCTGTCGTTCATCTCCGCGTGGAATGACTTCCTCTTTGGCTTGACGCTCACCAGCAGCACACGTGCTCAGCCTGTCACTGTGGGCGTCACGCTCTTCAACGGCGAGCACCAGATCCCATGGGGACAGATTGCTGCCGCAGCCGTGATCGTGACGATCCCGCTGGTGATCCTGGTGCTGTTCTTCCAGCGTCGCATTGTCTCCGGCCTGACGGCTGACGCTGTCAAGGGGTAAGCTGGCCGTTCTGTTGCGACGTAATCTAGCGCTCCTCATTGCTTGGCCTGCTCTGCATGAGACCGCATCTTGGCAGGGCAGGCCGAGTTTCGTGCTCAGGCGGAGCACGGGCGACATCAGCTTGGCCTGCTATCCGCCGGTGTCACACGTTATGCGAAGAACTCGTCCGCAAAGAAGCGCAGGGTATCCAACCGTAGGATGTCAGGGAAGCCGAGGATCACTTCTTGAACTCCGGCTGCCTCCAGCTCGGTCAGGCGTGGGCGGATGGTGTGCGGGCTACCTATTAGGGCGCCTGCCGTAACAGGGCGGCCCAGGAGCCCTGCGGGAACCTTTGCGAGTGCCTGTTCCTCGGTGGTTGCAACGGAGCAGAAGATTGTCGCCGTACGGCGGATGCTGTCGTAGTCGCGCCCGACTGTTTGACAGTGATCTTTGAGCACGGCAAACTTGCGCATAATGGTCTCTAGATCGCCCGTGACATTGCATGCGTCGCCGTATTGGGCGACCAGTTTGAGCGTCACTTTTTCGCCACTGCCTCCGATGAGCAGCGGGATGTGTGGCTGCTGGACGCCTTTGGGCTGGTTGATCGCGCCGCGCACGTGGTAGTACTCGCCCTCAAAGGTTGCTTCTTCCTCGGTCCACATCGCTCGAATGATTTGCACTGCCTCTCCCAGGTGGCGCAGACGGTCGGGCGCTTCGGGGAAGGTGTAGCCGTAGGCGCGCCACTCGTGCTCGTACCAGCCTGCACCGATGCCGAAGTTGAGCCGCCCGTGGCTGAGCACATCTACGGTGCTGGCCATCTTGGCGAGCAGCGCCGGATTGCGATAGCCATTGCAGGTAACCATCTGGCCGATGCGGATTCGCTGTGTGTCGCGCGCGACGGCAGCGGCGGTGGTCCAGCATTCAAATGTGATTTCCTGCGAGGGTCGGGGGATGGTATGAAAGTGATCGACCAGCCAGGCTGATTCGAAGCCCACTTCGTCGGCGGTTTGGGCAACGCGTGTCAACGTTTCATACGCTTCGATCGGATCTTTAATGCTTGCCAGTTCCATTGTCCAGCCTTGTGGCAGAGACAGGCCAAATTTCAGAGACATGAACAGCTACCTCGATTTCGCGAACACATGGAAGAATGAGGCTCTTCCTGATTGGAGCGATGCAGCGCCATGAGTGCGGATATCATCTTGACTCCGGTGCGCCGCTTGAGGATATGCTGTGGGCGAGAGGGGGACCAGGGTTTCTCGATCATAGGTCTCTGGCTACCAGGATGAGGAGCAATTGAGATGCGAGAGAGCGAGCGCCGTCATGCCCTCGCAGACTTTTTACGCCAGCGCCGGGCTCGCCTTTCTCCAGCTGATGTGGGATTGCCGCCTGGTATTCGCCGTAGAACGTCAGGGCTGCGCCGTGAGGAGGTCGCGCAACTGGCGAATATTGGCACTTCCTGGTATGTGTGGCTGGAGCAAGGGCGCGATGTGCATCCTTCGGCGCAGGTGCTGGAAAGCCTTGCTCAGGCGCTGAGGCTGACAGTGAATGAGCGGCGCCATCTCTTTTTGCTCGCCGGACAAGCACTGCCGCCTCCGCTTGTTTCTCCCGAAGAGGAGAGCGCCAGCCTGGCATTGCAGCAGATGCTGGATGATCTCAATCCGGCACCGGCGTATGTCATGGGGCGGCGTTACGACTATCTGGTATGGAACACGGCCGCCGATGGTCTCTTTTCTCTTTCAGAGGCATCGCCTCCGTATGGGCGCAATCTGGTGTGGCGACTCTTTACCAGCCCGACGATGCAGGCGCTACCCAACTGGGAGCAGCTTGCACGAGGCACGTTAGGAGAGTTTCGCGCGGCAAGTGCGCGCCATTCCGGCGATCAACAATTTGAGGAGCTGATTGAGGATCTGAAGCACGTGAGCTCGGAATTTCGCCGTCTGTGGCCGCATCATGATGTGCGCAGCACTCTGGATGGGCACAAAGTAATAGAGCATTCGACGCTGGGACGCCTGGAGTTCGAGCATGTCACACTGCAAGTTGTCAATAACCCAGATCTCAGAATCATGGTCTATTCGCCACAAGGTGTGACACGGGCAAAACTGCAGCGATTGCTGGAAACGAAGGAGTGGGCGTCGTCATGACGCAGCTTTGTGCCGTCACTCATCCGTATCAAGGGCTGAGTCGGCGAGCGTCATTCTCGCATTATTAGTGCTGTCTGCTTGGGAAGCCGATTGAAGTGCCGTGCTCTTGCCCCTGCTTTCCTCCAGGCAATGCTTGCATGTGCCAAAGAGGGCGATGTGGCGGGCGCTGGCGCGGAACCCGTGGTCGCGCAGCAGCCGCTCGCGCACGGGGGCTAACAACGCGTCGTCTACCTCCACCATTGCGCCGCAGTGCTCGCAGATCAGGTGATGGTGCAGGCTGTCGCCTACCAACTCGAAATGTGCCACGCCGCTGCCAAGGTCGGTCTGCGTGACGAGTCCTACCGAGGTGAGCAGATCGAGTGTACGGTAGATCGTCGCGAGATTGATGGCGGGGTAGCGCTCTGCCGTCCAGCGCATGATCTCGTCGGCGGTCAGGTGGCCGCTGCCGCTGGCGAGCGCCTGCATGACGAGGAGACGTTGCGGTGTGACGCGCAACCCGAGATGACGCAGCCGCCTGCCAAGCTCCTCTTGCTGAGCAGATGAGTGCGATAGCAGTGTGTAGAGAGTTGAGTGTGAAAATGGGTCAGACATAGCGAGTCTAAATGCCTTATGCCTTTATGGTTTGTCGCACCGCTGTGACATGCAAAAATCTGCCAGCGCCAATGCAACTGTGTGATCGATGAGAACATGCCTCGGCGGCGCAGATGCCGCTTTCTGCCAGCATATCACACCCTCGCACTCTACTGGCGTCTAAGCCAAGCGACTTCTTCATTGTGCATAACCGAGCTCTTGATCTAGGTAAAATTTTTGTTCTATGATCATCGGAAGTGCCGCGTTGCTCGTGGCAGAATCGTGGACTGCTGTGAGGACGTATAGTGGATATGAGAGGCATATGCATGCCATTCTTCGTGTGTGCTATTGTCCTACAGTCCGCTCTGGCTCGCGCTTGACTTTTCAAGCCGCCTGGCGTTATTGTCTAACAGCGGTTTTGAGTCAGACGTTGCTGATAAAGTAGAGCTACAGACTGAACAATAACTGCTGCCTCCTTTCACACGGATCAATATGCTATCTGTGCAGCAGAAGGCAGTGTTGAGTGTCGCGGCATGTGTAGTGCTAGCGGGGCTCTCGATGTCGATAGGAGGAGGTGTGCCATATGGCGAGGATAGCCTTCGACAACGTCACGAAGTTATACCCAGGCGCGGCGCATCCGGCTGTGGACGGGGTCAGCTTCACGGTGCGCGAGGGCGCTATCTGTATGCTCCTTGGTACCTCCGGCTCCGGCAAGACGACTTTGCTACGTAT
>DASVOW010000511.1:0-5714 GCA_036383155.1 Ktedonobacterales bacterium | reverse complement strand
CGACGGCTCGCTGCTGCTGGCATTCCGCAGCGGCTGCTTGTGCGTGATCCCGCTCGTGCGCCCCAGCTTAGTGGAGTCGAGCTGGCTCAGGGCAGTTACGGTGATGGTGACGCTCTGCGCGAAGCCTTCAAAGGCATCGAGACAGTCTTCATGGTTTCCGGCTCAGAGACCCCCACCCGCGTAGCGGAGCACTTTACCTTTATCGACGCAGCGGTAGCCGCCGGGGTGCGCCGGCTCGTATACCTGTCGTTCTACGGTGCCGCGCCTAATGCAACCTTCACACTCGCACGCGACCACTGGGCTACCGAGCAGCATATCCGCGACAGTGGTGTGGCGTTCACCTTCCTTCGGGACAACCTGTATCTCGACTTCTTTCCGCTCATGGTGGGCGACGACGGCGTCATTCGAGGGCCGGCTGGTGATGGACGCGTCGCCGCCGTAGCGCAGGACGACATCGCTGGCGTCGCCGCTACCGTGTTACAGCAGCCTCGCGCTCATGATGGCAAGACATACGACCTGACCGGCCCGCAAGCCCTGACCCTCTCCGAAGTCGCCGCCACTTTAACTCAAGCGACCGGCCGCCAGGTCACCTATCACCCAGAGACAATCGAAGAAGCATACGCCTCGCGTGCCCCCTATGGCGCGCCCGGCTGGCAGGTCGATGCTTGGGTCAGCACCTACACTGCCATCGCGGCTGGCGAGCTCGAAGGCGTCAGTGGCGATGTCGAGCGGGTCGCGGGCCATCCCCCCATGACGCTGAGTGCGTTACTGCGTCAGCA
Source organism: Ktedonobacterales bacterium (assembly GCA_036383155.1). Taxonomy (GTDB): domain Bacteria; phylum Chloroflexota; class Ktedonobacteria; order Ktedonobacterales; family JADMIN01; genus DASVOW01. The sequence goes on along the minus strand of DASVOW010000511.1, from coordinate 4,935 downwards.
AAGCCAGGATGCGTAGCTGCGAACGAAGTAGGGCGAGACCTCCAAATCAAGGGCAGACATACAGCAACGTGTGTTGTTTGCTCACCCCGGAAATACTCGACTACACAATGACCATGCGCCGGTAGCGCGCCTCGACCAGCGAGTATACGCCATAGGCGATGAGGCCGATAGCCACAACACCTAGCAAGAAGGGACCAAAAGGTTGCCCTGCAAGCGTCTGGAGTGCGCCGCCCAGCCCCTTCGCCTGATGCGGATCGTGTCGCAGCGCCGCGCTGATCAGGAAGAAGCCGACGACGGCAAAGACGACGCCAAGCGCCGCCATGCCCCAACGGCCAAGGACGATAATCCCGGTTCTTGCCTGAGCGCTCACACCCAGGAGATTGAGACGCTGCTTGAAACGCGCCGTGTAGGCATAATTCGCCTGTCTCAGGGCCAGACCAAGCGCCACAAACCCCACCAGCACGACAAGCGCCACACCAAACGGTGCATGCAGCAGCCGCGCCGTCCAGTCCTGGGCGTTGGCATCCGAGCTCTTCCCACCACTTCCCTTGTCAAGCACTAGCTGCAGAGCGGCAAGCGCCAGGCCGGCGTAAGAGAAGCCGACAACGGCATAACCGAGGCGGGCTACAACTCCCTTGATGCCGTGTCCCTTGTTTTCAGTATCCAGCGCCGCCTGAATCCAGCTCCACAGAGCATAGCCAAAGAGTCCGATAGTGACGATGGCTAGCAGAAACTTGCCGAAGGGCTGCTGGTAGATGGCCTGGATTGCCCCGTTGCGGTCCGTCATCGCGCCACCCCGGCCAAGCGCGGCTTTCGCGGCAAGCGCGCCTATAATTCCATACACGATTCCCTTGGCTATATATCCAAAGCGTGCATAGCGTGTCGTCCAAGGGTTGGCCGCGGCTCGGCGTGCTGTGAGTTTCGCCTCGTCAATCTGTCGCGCGGCCTGCATTTCCATCTGCGCCATAGGCGTGTCTCCTCCTCCTGTCCCTCGTGCCGCGAGCCTATTCCCAAAAACGCGCCATAGAATCGCATATTATGATCGCGCTGTCTGCTCGCGGCTCATCGAACGGACGCCGTTCTGACAACCATATGGCATCTACCGTGCCAGGTCAGCAGGCGCCCATCAACACAGGTGAGAACAGGTGAGAACAGCAGTGCCGAATAGGCTTCTTAGGAGCTCAATCCACTCAGGCCAGCCTCACGCTGGATGTGTGTACCGTTTCTCGATTGCTTCACGCATCCGCTTGCGGCTTTCAGCAGGTGAGGCTTCGACATCAGATTCGATACTGACTGCCTCCTTGGCCAGGTCATCATCCTTGATCGCCTCACGGAACCAGCGCGAGTAGTCGTGGCGGCGCAGATGATAGGTCCACGTCTCGTCGTCCACACCATCAGCCATCTGCAGGAATACCGAGAGGTTCTGTGCGCGCAGATTCAGCTTGCCCTCCGGCCCGCGAAAGTAGAAACTCTTGTCTTCACCCAGCTCCCCTGCGGCATACTTGCGTATATGACGCCGGCGCTCGGTACGCGCCGGTGCGATGTGGAGGCGCTTGGGTGGCTCGTCCATCCGCGCAAACCAGATGCTCGCCTCTCCCCCCTGAGACGACGGGCGCTCGCCTGCGGGAAGCGGCTTTCCCAGCGCCTCGCTCACTATCCGCAATGTCTGCTCGGGAGCGGGAGCCTCGCCCAGGGCAATGACGACATCTACGAGCGCGAGCGCTTCTCGCGCGAGCCGGTCGGGATGCACTGTGACAAGCAATAAGCCCTCCTTCATCTGTGACAAGGTAGAGGCAGCGGGCGAGCCAGACTGGGGAAGCAGGTGGTGTGCCTCGTCGACGACGATCCAATGTGGACGGCCCATCCGCGTGCGTATCTCTGTGAGCCGTGGCAGCAGGTTGATAAAGAAGTCCGGCCGGTCGGTGAGTGGCACCCCAAGGAGGTTGATGACGACCTCCTCATCTGGCCGTTGCACTGCGCGCAGGATCTCCCAGGTATCGGGCGGATGCTCCGCCTCTCCGAGCACAATCGCGCTCTGGATGCTCTCATAATCCCCTTCGGGATCGACAAGGCAGAATTGGTAATCTTGTTCCTCCAGCCGCTCGATAATGCCAAGCGTCATCGTAGATTTTCCACTCCCAGACGGCCCCGCCAGCAGGACACATACACGCTGCGACGGCAAAAGCACCTCGTGACCGGAATCCTCGGCGCCAAGGAGGATGGCATGGCGGCGCGCGAGTTGTCCATCGAGCTCACGAAGGTCTGAGGCGAGGATACGCTCGATCACCTCGACCACACCCGCGCCGTGATCTCCCCGCGTCACCATGTCCGCCCGCTCCTTGAGCATCGGCAGCGCGTTTGCGACCGCTACGCCACATTCGCAGGTGCTCAGCAGCGCGTGGTCGTTCTCCGCATCGCCGACACCCACCACATTGTGTGGCGAGATTTCGAGCGAACCCAAAGCGGCAAGTAAGCCCGTGCTTTTGTTCACACTCGACGGAAGTATCATGACCGCGCCTTTGTTGAAGATCACGTGCCATTCCAGTCCGAGGTCGCGAATAACTTCCACCGCGGTAGATTGATGTGGCTCACGAGTTGCGACAATGCTGCGACCCGCGCCCAGGGGATCCACATCTCGTGCCCGCAGTGCTTCGATAAATGCATCTGGAGGACGCTCGCCCAGCACCTTCTCCTCATGTGTCGCAGGATGATAGAGTAACGCCCCATTTTCGGCGACGATGCGATCGAACATCATCGCCTGCGGGAATACCTCCAACAAATCCTCAAGCAAGCGCCCGCTCACCAAAATCAGCCGTCTGCCGGAATTGGCCAGGCGGCGCAACGCCTCCACCGTCGAGTCGTCCACCCGGCCATCCTTTGCCAGTGTGCCATCGTAATCGCAGGCCAGTGCGACATACCGCATGATAGCTGTCTCTTTCTTTCCGCTTCATTCCTGCATCCTGCCGCACAACTGCACATCCTGCCGATCAAAGCAGCCTTGGCGTGATCCTTCGACCCGGTCTGGTAAGCGCAAGCGCTGTTGGGTGCATACAGAATCACACGTGCTTCGCAAAGACACCCGCTCGCACGCAAGATGCCAGCGCCGAGATCCCTGCGCGTGGCCAGAGCATAGGCCAACGTACCCAGCGCCAAGGCCAACGCGATGAAGAGGGCAAAGATCCGCCAGCGCTTGCGGGCCGCAGTCACGCCTCTACATAGGCTATGAGCAGGTATTGCCCTGCTACTCGCAGCCGCACTCTCAGCGCGAGTGCGGCACCAGCTTATCTTGCCCGGCGTGCGATGTCCGTCGCGATCCATGCCGCGTCGTTACCCACGCCGAAGAGTAAGCCTGAACCGCGTGTGCGCAACCAGGGCAGTCCAACGAAGTAGAGGCCCGGGACACGTGTGATACCCGCCGCCTGCACCGGATACCCCATCGCGTCGTGGATCGGCATCTTGACAAAGCTGAAATCGAACGTGTACCCCATCGCCCAGATCACTGTGCGGATGTTCACAGACGCGAGCTCCAGTTCAGTCGGTGCCTCGTGTGCGTACCCATCCATGAGCGTCGGGAGCGCTTCCTGAGGCGCATCCATGCCGGACTGAGTGACATAGCGGTCCACGGCGTCGCAGAAGTCGGCCTCCACCTTATCCGCTGCCGCGAGGCTCTCGTGCACATCAGGTGCAAGCAAGAGGCGTCCCTCGTCGGCATCTCGCAAATGCCCCAGCAGCACGACGCCGTCGCGCACGAAGCGGTGGAGATTGAGCGTATGTCCTCCATCCTTGCCGGACAGGTGTGGATGGGCCTCTAAGCGCTCCTGCGGACTAGACAACTCGTTGACCGTGCGATCAGTGGTGCCCATCAGATAGGCCCACGCAAAGGCATCGAGTCCGCGATAGCGCCGGGGCATCCGCCCGGCCCGCCCCACGCCCAGGTAAACCGTGCGTCCGCTCTGGTACAGTTCCTCAGCGATCTGGCAGCCGGACTGTCCCGACCCTACGACCAGCACGGCACCCGGTACCAGGGCGTCTGGACGGCGATAGCCGCCGGAGTGGATCTGCGCTACCTCTGCTGGGAGCCTGGCGCTCCATGCCGGAATCTTGGGATGCTGATAGACTCCCGTCGCGATGACCACATTCGCCGCTTCATACTGCGTCGTCTTGGTCTGGATGTGGAACGATGTTCCATCGTCTGCGTGCTCCACCGAGACCACCCGCGTCCCATACTGAATGGGCAGGCGAAACTGCTCAGCATAGCGGGCAAAGTACGCCACGATCTCCTCGTGGAGCAGAAAGCCATCGGGCTCGCCGCCCTGGTAGACGGCTCCCGGCAGGCGCACCATCCAGTTCGGAGTGACCAGCGTGAAGGAGTCCCAGCGCTCATCCCGCCAGACGTGCCCTGGCCCCACCGCTTGTTCGAGGACGAGATGCGGATGCCCCCATTGCGTCAGCCAATAGCTCGTCGCCAGTCCCGCCTGACCGCCGCCGATGACAACGGTCTTGATCTGCTCGGTGTGTGCCATGGCATTCGCTTCCTTTTCGTTTCGTCGCGCCCAATCCCTCGTACGCACTACTTCTTCTTAGTACACCTTACACCGGTTTCAGCCACCTTACCAGGACACCTCACCGGCTCTCTGAATCACAGCCGCCTGCGACCACGCCAGCGCCCGCAACGAGCTTGCGCACTTGACGCCATGCCGCATGCGCTCTACACTGAAAGGGCGAGGATCTGCGCACACCGTTGCACGCGCATCCGCGACTATGCAGAGGACAATGCCACATGAGCAGTAATACGCCTGCCGCGACACAGACCGACAGCAAGACGCAAGACACGCGAGTCTTCGTCGAGATTCCGCGGGCCAAGCCCGGACAGGGCTACGTCGCCCCAAAGAATTATGAGCATCCACTGCTGCAATCGCTCAGCCGGCTGGCGGT
>DASVOW010000510.1:0-2004 GCA_036383155.1 Ktedonobacterales bacterium | reverse complement strand
TGGTTAATGAGACGTAGATCGTATAGAGGATCGGGAAGAGGTTGATGAGCGCGATCACCAACAGCATGGGCAACAGATAGAGCGCTATAGTGGCGCGATTCACCCGCAACATATGTTACCTCCCCTGGCGGCAGCCCTATCCAACCATTGTTGGTTTCACCCTCTCCTACACATGAGTGAGGCATCACGCGGATGACAACCACTATGGCTATGGCAGACATGCGTGAGCACTGAGATGATGAGAGGAGATGGAGGGTGATCGGAATAATACGACGAACCGAGCGTGCCAGTAACACTATGGCTAGTTGCATGAGATATACTAAGGGGGATAGAGCGCCGCCGCATCGCAGCCGCGATCTCTACCCCCTTGGTTGCAATCTGGTTAGCTCGCCTCACGCCGTCTTGCGCTCGTGCGGTGTGCGCACCAGAATTGCAGACTCACCATACATACTACTGGAGTTGGGCGACGTTGGCTTTGGCTGCTGTTTCCGCAGCCGCCATTGCTGCCTCAGGCGTCTGAGCGTTGGTCCAGATCGCGGTAAGCGCGTCGGCCACTGGCTTCCACAGGCCAGACATGTAGGGCGTGTTGGGCAGCGCGGTGCCGAGCTGGGCCTGGGCGGCGAACCCACCCACGGACGACAGAGCTTTCACCTGGGCGTCGTTGTCGGCCTCGGTGTTCGCCGGGATCTCACCGTTAGCGACCGCCATAGCAATCTGATTGCTCTTGTTGGTGTAGAACTTCAGGATGTCGGCGTCGAGTGCGGGGTTCTTCGAGAGCTTGGTGACCCAGAGAGACTTCACACCAACGAACGGCTTGGCGGGCGTACCAGCAGGAGTCGTCGGCAGCGTGGCGAAGCCCACATCGATGTTGGCCTTCTTGGCATAGTCGCTGTAGGACCACGGGCCGTTGATGATGGCAGCGGCCTTGCCCTCACTGAAGAGGGAAGAGGAGGCGTCATACGTCGGCTGTTTCGGCAGGTAGGGCTTGAAGGAAGCGATGAACTTGGCGGCGTTGACGCTCTCAGGCGTGTTGACGCCGACTGTGCCGTCTGCCTTCACATAGTAGCCGCCGAAGCCGTAGAACCAGGGAGCGTTGAAGTAGGCATCCTCGGTGTTCCAGACGATGCCGTAGTTCTTGGGATGGGCTTTCGCGTAGTTCTGCTCGAAAGTGAGCATGTCGTCGGTGGTCTTGGGCAGATCGCTCGCGGAGACCAGCTTCTTGTTGTACATCAGGGTGATGGCCTCGACCGACTCCGGCACGCCATACACGTGGCCGTCGAAGGTGACGCCCTCAGCGGCGGCCTTATTGTAGGTGGAGTCGACGTAGCTCTTGCTGATGTACTGATCCAGGGGGACGACGATGCGGCTCTTCGCCAGCTTGCCGAGGGAGTCGTCCACCCAGGCGATCATGTCGGGGCCGCTGCCCGCGTTGATCGTGGTGATCGACTTGTCGACGACGTTATCCTGGTGGACAAGCTGAATCTTCACCTTAGGGTGCGCGATTTCATAGGCGTGGAAGATGTCTTGCTTGGCCTTCAGATAATCGCCTTGCCAGTTGTGCCAGATGACGACGGTGCCGCTAAAGTCGGTGGCGCTTGTGCTGCTGCTGCCGCACGCAGCGACGAAGAAGGAAAGCACAAGAGCGAATGGAATGAGGAGCTTGATGACGCGTGTGGGCAACATGACCCAATTCTCCCTCACAGGAAACGATGGAGGTCTGCCATAGACGTAGTTTCCCCCGGAAGGGCGCTACAGGACCAGACATGCTACTCGCACCCATTGCGGACCTGTTGCTGGTCAAGAGCGTTCATGAGGATTCTTTGCGTGCTTGTCGCGCCTTAGGCCACCCGTGCTACATGTCGTGGACGCCAGGCACGCATTCTACTCTTGCGGATGTAGAGCAGGCAAGAGCAGCGTCGTCGAACAGCCACCACCCCTCTCTCGCATAGAGCGATTGCTACAATTGCTAAAGAGCTACTCTCTCAGACGTAAGCACATCCACAC
>DASVOW010000509.1:0-5355 GCA_036383155.1 Ktedonobacterales bacterium | reverse complement strand
GACTTCGTGGCGCTGGCGGAGACTGCGGGCCGTGGTGGGCCGCTGGTGGCCCTGGCGCCCGACCGGCATGAGCGCGGGACGAATGGGTTGCTCGTGCGACCCGTAGATGCGCTGCCGTTTGCCTTCGGTGAGGGCAGCCTGGCCCGTCACGAGGCGCTGGCGCGCGAGCGTGGTATCGCGACAGTGCGGTTCCATGCGCGCGGCTTGCGCTACGATGTGGACACGCCCGCCGATCTGCGGCAAGTTACGCCATTCGAGGACGATGCCGTGCGCCTCACACCCGCCGAGTCGCACAGCAAGCTAGCGTAGAGGCGGAGAATAGAGACGTATGACCGTAACTGAACCACAGAAAGATGATGAGGTGCGTATCCTCGGGCTGCGCGGGGTGCCGGAGATTCACCCAGGCGACGATCTCGCGCGGATCGCGATGGAGGCGGCGACCGCAACCGGTGCCAGCTTCGCGCCTGGAGACATCCTGGTGGTGACGCATAAGATCGTCGCCAAGGCCGAGGGGCGGCTGGTGGACCTGCGCGAGATCGAGCCGTCGCCACTGGCGCAACGCTTCACGCAGTGGGGCAAAGATCCGCGCTACATTGAGGTGGTGCTGCGCGAGAGCGAGCGCATCGTTCGTATGGCGCGCGGGCTGATCATCTCGCAGACACGCCACGGCTTCATCTGCGCCAACGCCGGTGTAGACGCCTCGAATGTGTCGGGCGGCGATATCGTCTGCCTGTTGCCGCTCGATCCCGATGCCTCCGCCGAGCGCATCCGGGCGGCGATCCGTGAGGCGACGGGCGTCGATCTGGCGGTGATCATCTCCGATTCGTTCGGGCGCGCGTGGCGCAACGGCATCACCAACGTCGCAATCGGTGTGGCAGGCATGTCGCCGCTGCTCGACTATCGCGGGCAGCCCGACGACTTTGGCCGCGTGATGAGTGCGACGCTCCTGGCTGTGGCAGACGAGGTCGCCGCTGCCGCCGAGCTTACCACCGGCAAGGTGAAGCGTCGCCCGATGGTGCTGGTGCGCGGCTATGACTACCCGCAGCGCGACGGCAAAGCCGCCGAGTTGCTGATGGACCCCGCAACCGATCTGTTCCGGTGACGATCACATTCGCTGCATGCGCCACTTGATGATGGACGAAAGCCATAACGATAGGAGTGCTACATATGGGTACACTTGGTTACGCGGCGATGTTCGAGCAATTCCACCCCACCGACCTGCTGCGCTGGTCGCGCCAGGCGGAGGATGCCGGCTTTGGCGGGGTCATGGCCTCCGATCACTTCCACCCATGGACGCCGTCGCAGGGGCAGGCGGGCTTCGTGTGGGCATGGATGGGGGCGCTCGGCGCGCAGACGAAGCACGTGCGCTTTGGCCCTGGTGTGACAGCGCCCGGCTTTCGCTACCATCCCGCGATTCTGGCGCAGGCATCGGCTACGCTGGCCGCGATGTTCCCTGGCCGCTTCTGGCTCGGCATCGGCGCGGGCGAGGCGCTCAACGAGCATATCGTCGGGCGCTATTGGCCGGAGGCGCCCGTCCGGCTGGAGATGCTCGCCGAATCCATCGAGGTGATTCAGAGGCTGTTCAGCGGCAAAGTCACTAAGTACCAGGGCAAGCACATCACACTGGAGAGCGCCCGGCTCTACACGCTGCCGCAGACGCCGCCGCCAATCTACATCGCCACATCGGGTCCGGTCAATAGCGAGCGCGCCGGCCGCACGGTGGATGGCATCATTATGGTGGGCGCCGCCGAGGAGAAGATCAGGAATCTGCTGGAGCGCTTCGAGAAGGGCGCGCGTGAGGCGGGCAAAGATCCCGCGCGGATGCCGCGTATCATCCAGCTGCACGTCTCGTGGGCGGAGAGCCGCGAGGCCGCCGTGGAGCAGGCGGTGCGCGAGTGGCCCAACGGCGGTATGAACTTTCCCAAAGCCGATATTCGCAACCCTGAGGATTTCGAGGCGATGGCGAAGATCGTACGCGCCGAAAACTTCTATGGCCGCGTTTTCATGTCGCCAGATTTGGGCGAGCATGCCGCGCACATTCAACACTTCATCAATCTTGGCTTCGACGAGGTCTACGTGCATAACGTCGGACGCAACCAGGAAGCCTTCATCGAGGCCTACGGGCGCGACGTGCTGCCCCGGCTGCGCTGGCGTGAGCCAGGCCTATAGCAGATAGCGGCACATGAGAGAAAACCCACCATGGCCACGCGAAGCACCTTGACCGAGAGCGAAGTCGCCTTTATCCCGGCGCAACGAGTGGCCGTCCTCTCCACCTCAGACAGGAGTGGACGGCCCTACGCGGTGCCCATCTGCTTTGCTTTCGACGGCGAGCGCTTCTACGCGCCGCTGGACGAGAAGCCCAAGGCGGTGGATGCGCGCTCGCTGCGCCGCGTACGCAACATCGAGGCGCGACACGACGCTACGCTGCTCTTTAGCCAGTATGACGACGATTGGTCACGACTGGGCCATGTGCAGGTTTATGGACGCGCCGAGCTTGTGGAGCCAGGCACTCCGGGCCATACGGCAGCGCTCCCTCTACTGCGCGATCGCTATCCGCAGTACCGCGCGATGCGCCTGGAAGAGCAGCCGATTATCGCCATCACACCGGCAAGCATCTCGTCGTGGGGACCTGCCGTCTCTGAGACGAATGATGCAGGTGCAGGTAGTCATTGGTTGCAGCCGGGGCGGGGCGTTGATTTCCTGCCGCTCGCGCGTGGGCGCCGGTCGGTACGCGCCTTCGACGAGCGCCCCGTGCCGCGCGAGGCGCTCGAAACGCTGCTGGAGGCGGTGCGTTGGGCGCCCTCACCACACGGGCGCCAGCCATGGCGCTTCGTGGTGTTGACGCGCCCGGAACTGAAGGCGCGGCTGTCCGAGGCGATGGGCGGCGAATGGCAGCGCACGTTGGAGATGGACCAGCAGACGTCAGACATCATCCAGATCCGGCTGGAGAAGTCGCACGAGCGCATCCGCACGGCACCTGCACTTGTGCTGGCCTGCCTCTACCTGGAAGATCTGGACCGCTACCCCGATCCTGGGCGCCAGCAGGCGGAAGAGATCATGGCGATCCAGAGCCTTGGCGCCGCCCTGCAGAATATTTTGCTCGCCGCCTACGCCACCGGCCTCGACGCCGGCTGGATGTGCGCGCCACTCTTCTGTCCCGATACTGTCCGCGCCGCGCTCGACCTGGATGAGACGCTGATCCCGCACGCGCTGATCCCCATTGGCTACGCGGCGCGCGATCCCAAGCGTCGCCCACACCGCCCCATCGACGAGCTGATCGTGCGCTTCGACTGAGGGTATGCACCTGCGTATATCTCCATCTCGCTTCCACTTGCAAAGCCAGCGGACGCTGTGTATGCTGTGCGTACCAAGTGGCGAAGTAAGTGGAAAGCGAGCGCGTTTGCGTGGCGGAGATGGATCAGGGCATCAAGCGACTGCTGCAGACCCACCCGCAAGATATGCTTGGTCTGGCCTTGCCGGGAGCTGAGTATATCGAGGCATTGCCGGTGGATGTGGCGACCGAGCCACAACTGGTACTTGATACGTTGCTGCGTGTGCGCTATCAAGGGGTCGTCTGTGCCGTCGATATCGAGGCCGAGGCAATTCCGCGTGACACGATAGCCCAGCGGCTCCATGAGTATGGCGCACGCGCTATGTTCGTCACCCGCCTGCCTGTCATATCTGTGGTATTGTGGTTAGAGCCCGGTGGAATAGCGCCTACATCACCCTATCAGGTGCGTGTCGGCAACCGCCTTATTACCGACTGGCACTTCACCGGCATCAAGCTCTATGAGCTACCGGCTGAGACGCTGCTGGACAGCGGGCTGCCAGGGCTTCTGCCGCTGGTGCCGTTCACCAGTGGCGGCGCTGATCTGGGCATAATCGAGCGCACGGCGGAGTTGGTGCAGCAGCGCGCCTCAGCCAGCGAGGCAGAGACGCTGGAGTCGCTGCTATTCGTCTTTGCAGCACGTACAATCGAAGCGTCGATACTGCTGGCAATGATGCGGAGGTTGCACATGTCTACCGAGATTATCGAGAAGTCCGCCTTCTACCAGGAAGCCTTAGCCAAAGGTATTGCACGCGGCATCGAGCAAGGCAAGGTTGAAGGCATCGAGCAAGGCATCGAGCAAGGCAAGGTTGAAGGCATCGAGCAAGGCAAGGCCGAGGGATTGCGTGACGCTCTCCTGGTGATCCTGCGAGCGCGCTTTGGCGAGCCAACGCCAGATGTAACGCAGGCGCTGGCGTCAGCGCGGGTCGACACCCTCCAGGATGTGCTGGAACATGCGCTCAGTGAGACGCCCGATCAACTACGCGTCCGGATCGGTCTTTGAGCTACATCGACTTTCTCAATCACGATGGTTATGATTGACGGCGCGGCGTAGATTGTCCTGCGTTCTTGAGCGCCGCTAGAAATGCGTCGACATCGACCCGCGCCAGCATACGCGACAGGGCGACACCCCATACATATAGGCCGCGCAGGCGGCGCTCGCCGCTCAGCAGACGGATGCGCATCGTACCGTCCAGCCGCACGTAGATACGCAGCAGGCGGGGGCGCTGGCCGCCTTTGTACAAGCGCGCATGCAAGCTGGCATAGCGCTCGACCGCGCTTTCCCCGTCCGTTGCGCTTCGTGTCGCCTTACCGTGATCGTCCAGCGCGTCTGCTGCCGCTTGTTCCTCGCGTGCGAGGTCATGTATACGCTGGTCGCGGGCGTTCCTGAGGAAGCACCTGGCCAGCGTGCCGCGTTGAGGCGTCGTCGGTTGCGGGTAGGCATGCTCGCTAAAATCGGCCAGCGCGGTAATGTCGATCTGCGCGTCGCGTCCGCCCTCCACTCGGAGCAGCAGCGCATCTTCCGGTCCCGCGCTCCATCGCTGGCGCGGATGTCGCATCGTTTCGAGTTGGCGCCTAATCTCCGGCAGATACAGGCGTACGCCACCGGGGAGTGCCAGCTTCTCCGGCACGCCCACCGTCTGCTGCTGTGCATAGGGATTTGGCGATGTTGCGGCGATGAGCTTTTGCCAATCATCTACGATAACCCTTGGCTGCATCCGTGCGACATCGCGGTATGCGTGATAGGCCGCCTCACGTCCGAGCAACTGGCGCGATGCCTGGGCCACTTTCACAGTGAAGAGAAACTGTGCCAGCTCGAGGGCAAAGGCGGTGATCTCGCGACGGAGCTTCACTTCGCGGTCACTGGCTGGGTGCTGCAGCACCTCGGCGATGCGCCGTCGCTCCTCGGAGGGGCGCCGCGCCAGCGCTGCATGAGCCATCTCGGTCAGCTCGTCATAGTAGGCGATGCGCAGCACCTCGACATCCTGCGCTGAGACGAGCAGCGGCAGGCAGATCTCGATCTCCTC
>DASVOW010000508.1:0-6845 GCA_036383155.1 Ktedonobacterales bacterium | reverse complement strand
TTGCGGCTGCGGTTGGGCTTGTTGCGGCGGCTCAGGCGGCGGCGGAGCTGTCTGTTGCGGCTGGGCCTGTTGTGGCGGCTGTGGCGCCATAGGCTGAGCCTGCTGAGGCGCCGTCGGCTGCATCTGCGGTTGTACCGGTTGAGCTGGTTGAGTTGGTTGTGCTGGTTGCGCCTGAACCTGCGGTGGCTGCATTTGCGGCTGTGCTGGCTGTGGTTGGGCCGGTTGCATTTGCGGTTGTGCCTGCTGTGGCTGTACTGGCTGCATTTGCGGTTGTGCCTGCTGTGGCTGTACTGGCTGCATTTGCGGCTGTGCTGGCTGTGGTTGGGCCGGTTGCATTTGCGGCTGTGCTGGCTGTGGCTGTACTGGCTGCATTTGCGGTTGTGCCGGCTCCATCTGCGGCTGCGGCTGCGGTTGTGCTTGTGGCAATGCCTCTGGCTGTGCCTGTGCCTGGAACTGTGCTTGCGGAGCTGACGCTTCAACGACTACGGCCTGGCCTGGCCGTGACGCTAAAGCGGTAGTCGCCATAGACTCGGCATACTTTTGGTACGTCTCGACGGAGGCTACCACGGCGCGCGCTTCGACGGTGAGCGCTTCTATACTGAGAACCGATACCCTAGCCCAGATGTCGATCACAATCCCTTTGTTCAGGATACGATCGACGAGCTCGAGCAGCATGCCGCCGCCGGGCCCCTGGCTTTGAGATCCAGATTTCCGGGCTTGTCCCCCTGGTGCGCCTGCTGCGCTGGCTATGCCCATCGATCAACCATCCTTTCCTTCTCTCATGGTTCTTAGATATGGTGGCTGGATTTCAGCCTGATAAGGGACCAACTCGTACCCCATTGCGGGCGGGTGCGAACTCCTGCCGCCAAGGCGGTCTGTGTTGTCGTAAAGTGATCCCTCTGTGTCCTTGTGTAAGAGGATGCAAGGGTCGTGCCACACCGCAGCGCATGAGCGAGTGGGGCTACAATCGTCCTGGTTTCCGGCGGATAGATGGAGCGGCAGCGCATTGGCTGCCACACGGCGTCTGGCCCGAATGTCCTGTTTTTAACGCCCGTTCCCCGCTATCCGTTGCTACACTATGAGATACTACGAGACGTTGTGGGACAGTGAGGGTGCAGTGAGGGTGCAGTGTTGTGTGTGTAGACGTAAGCTTATGACGCGCTCAGGCGCTGTTCCTCGCTGTGTCCCCATGTTCCAGTGTTCTTATTTCTGCTCTTTGTCCGGCATTCCTATGCCATCAGAATGGAAAGGTCAGGCACGATGCGGCCCTCCCCACCTCTACCCAACCCGAGCGAACTGGCGCGCCAGCAGCGCGTGACGCAGCGTATCTGGGATGATGAGGCGTATCACACGAGCGGTGAGTATAGTGGGCGGCTGGGCATGCCCGACGCGGGCGACCTGGACTATGACGACGAACTGCCTACGCGGGTGCTGCCGGGACGCCTGCCGCTGTGGAGTGACGACGTGGATGCGCCCACGCTGAGTGATTTGCGCCGCTCCTCTCCGCTTGCGACGCGCAAGCTTGCGGCTCGTCCGTTTGGGGGGCGCCCTTCTTTTCTTTATCCTCCGTATGGCCAGAACCCCACGACGGCGAGAGTGATGCTGCTGACTGTGGTGATTGGCATGGGCGTGCTACTGGTGGGCACCATCGTCGCCTTCGGACTCGGGCTGCTGAACGTGCCTGGCAGCACGGGTAACACGCCGCAGAACAACATCGGGCCGGGCACCGTGGCTACAACGGTGCCCACGGCGACGCTGGCGCCAACGGCGACGAGCACGCCCCTCCCGGCTGTGGCCGCAAGCTTTGCCAGCCAGGATACCTCGCTGCAAGGGAACTGGAAGCCTCAGTATGGCAGCCAGGGCTATATCGTGGTGGGCGATGCGCAGCAGCTTCCGGCGGCAGTGCAGGTGACGCCGGCACACCAGCAGGAGATGGTGTGGCAGAGCTCTACGAGCGATCCACAGGCGCTGCAGAAGGCAACGGACCCCACGGATCGTGTGGCAGCGTGCTGGTATGCCGATAGCAGCTTTACGATTGATGTGAACGTGAGCGATGGCCAGACCTACCAACTGGCGCTGTATTTCCTCGATTGGGACCAGCAGAATCGCGCAGAGATCATCAATACGGTTGATCCGGCAACCAATGCGCTGCTGGACACGCGCGTCGTCACCTCGTTCGCGAATGGGACATATCTGGTGTGGAATGTTCGCGGGCATGTAACATTCCAGATTACCGCCTCTCCTGGATCGGTGAATGCTGTCGTCAGCGGAGTCTTCATTGCGCCCGTGGCTACGCCTGGCTCTACGCCGGTAACAACTCCGGCGGACGCAGCCACCGCGACGCCCGTATCCAGCTCAGACGCGACTCCGACTGGGACGCCCGCAGGGTGATGCGACAGCGGTACGTCGAACGCGTGCAGTCGGGTAGCACACAACCGCCTGGTGTGAATCTCCGCATAAATTCGGGCACTACGCAGTCTATTGTATTGACAGCGGCTGAATGGTGCCTCATGATGGTGCCGGTTGTATGGTTGGCGCATAGGCGCCGTGGTCACTTTTACGCTTGAGGAGACGTGCGCATGGGTTTGGGGAACTGGTTCCGTCGCGCGCTGGGTCGCGGTAGGACGCAGACGTTGCGGGGTGCATCTGTCGATGGCTTTTATGGGGACGAAGCCCTGATGGAAGGCGATTTTGTTGTCGCCAAAGGCAGGAGGCACGTGGCGACGGCCCCGTACCTCCTGCCCAAAGACCTCCAAGAGGGTAGCCGTCTCGAATTTCAGCACTATATGTTGCGCTATGCCTTGAAGGGTAACTACGCCGCGCCGCTGACGAATCCGCGAGACATTCTCGACATTGGCACTGGCACGGGGCGGTGGGCAATCGAGATGGCGACGGTTTTTCCTCAGGCAAACGTGGTCGGCATTGATCTGGTAACTCCGGCTAACGACGCGAACAAGACTACTGAGGCGGCACATCTTGCGAATTATGTCTTCGTCCAGGCGAATGTGCTCGACGGGCTGCCCTTCGCGGACAATAGCTTTGACTTTGTGCATGAGCGCCTGCTGGTGTTTGGCATTCCGACGGCGCGTTGGGCGGATCTGTACCGCGAGGCCTATCGCCTCGTGCGCCCTGGCGGCTGGGTGGAATCTGTCGAGGCCGATGCGTTCCCCGAAAATGGTGGCCCGGATATGGACCGTATTGGGCAGTGGGTCGTGGAGCTTTCGAAGCGGCGGGGCATCGATGTGTTTGCTGTTCGTCAGAATGGCGCGATGCTGGCTCAGGCTGGATTTGTCAACGTGGGCACCCGCGATGTCATTTTGCCTGGTGGGGCAACCGGTGGGCGGCTTGGCAGTCTGGTGACGACGGACTACTTCGCGGTTGTCAGCGGGCTGCGAGGGGCGCTGGCCGCGCAAGGGATGGTTTCTCCGGAGGAGTTTGACTACGTGCTGGAGCGGGCGCGGGTCAGCGTCAATCAGCATCCGTGCCGATTCCATTTTCCGCTGGCTATCGGGCAGAAGATGGTGTAGCGCGAACTATTGCGTGGGATGTTGTCTTGCTTGGCGTATCTTGGGTAACATTTGGGGTAACATTTGGGGTGTCATGTGGAGTGCCATGTGGAGTGCCATGCGTGGGCAAACCGGGAAGTGGCGATGCTGCTTCCCGGTTTGCCGCGTGTGGTGGCTGCGCCTGGGATGTGGCGTATAGTAAGTACAATGAGATGAAGTGGGAGATGAGATGGGCCGCTGTGTTGGCCCCGCTGTAGCTGGCTCTCGCTCGGTGGGTTAGGCATGCATATGGGTGGGCTATCGGTCGAGCGGGACGGGGCGGGAGCGCCTATTCCCATCGTGTATGAGGATGATGCGCTACTGGCGGTCGATAAGCCAGCGGGGCTGGTGACGCACCCGGCGTATAAGCATCCTGACGGGACGCTGAGCGATGCTGTGTTTGCGCGGCAGGAGGCCAGTGGTGAGGGGCGTCCGTGGCTGTTGCACCGGCTGGATCGTGAGACGTCGGGGGTGGTGCTTTTTGCGAAGACGGTGGAGGCGCGG
Organism: Ktedonobacterales bacterium; assembly: GCA_036383155.1. Taxonomy (GTDB): domain Bacteria; phylum Chloroflexota; class Ktedonobacteria; order Ktedonobacterales; family JADMIN01; genus DASVOW01. Next base: position 2,796 of record DASVOW010000508.1, on the reverse strand, counting down.
CGGGCGGTCGTACGGCAGTTCGAGCAGCATCGCGTGCGGAAGGTGTATGTGGCGGTGACGATTGGCCGCGTTGAGCCGGAGCGTGGCATACTTGAGGCGCCATTGCGCCGCGATCCTTGCGATCGGCGGCGCACTATCGTGGATGACGAGGGCCAACCGGCGGCGACACGTTATGAGACGCTGGCGGTTCACGATGGGTATTCACTGGTGCTGGCGGAGCCGCTCACGGGGCGGACGCATCAGATTCGCGCGCATATGGCGCATCTTGGCGCGCCGCTGCTGGGTGACCGGCGCTATATCGAGCTGGCGCATGCCGAGCTGGCGGCTGGTGGTGAGGCGCAGCAGCTTGCACCTAGGGTGATGCTGCATGCGTGGCGGATTGGCATCGCGCATCCGACGACGCGCGCACCATTTGAGGTGACGGCACCAGCGCCCGGCGACCTGCTCGCGGTGGCGCGGCACCTAAGACTCGACGAAGGGCTGGCGCGATTAGGCCTTGAGTCAGTTGGATAGATCATTTGATAGACGTGTGACGGATTTGAGGAGGTTCCCATGCAGCTTACATCGCTCGACCAGATTGACCGGCAGTATCGCCATGTGTATTTGCAGCCGCATTTCGACGATGCCGCGCTCTCCAGTGGCGGGAGCATCGCGCTGCAACGCGCCACGGGCCAGCGGGTGCTGATTGTAACGGTTTTTGGCGGGATACCGGCGGACGGAACGCGACTGAGCGGCTATGCCCAGCAGATCCAGCAGCGCACAGGGCTGGGGCTGGATGCGGGAGATGCTGTGCGCCAGCGGCGCGCGGAAGATGCGCGGGCGGCTGAGGTGCTGGGAGCCGATACGCTCTGGCTCGACTATCTGGATGCCATTTACCGAGGCTCACCAGCATACTACCAGAGTGAGGAATCGCTATTTGGTACGATCAATGCCAGTGATACGCACCTTGACGAGGAGCTATCCAGCACGTTGCTGAATATCTACGAGCGGGCGCCGCTGGCGGCTTTCTATGCGCCGCTGGGTATTGGCCACCACGTCGACCATCAACTGAGTTGCTCGGCGGCGGATCGTCTGGCGCAGCGAAAGGTGAATATCAAATTTTATGAGGACTTTCCCTATGTGGCGCAGCAAGGGAGCCTCGATGGGCGGCGGAGTGAACTGGGCATTCCGATGGAGCCAGAAGTCGTCGAGATCTCTGGTACGATGCGGCTGAAGGAAGAAGCGATTTCGCAGTATACGAGCCAGGTGCCGCAACTCTTTGGCTCAGAGGAGAGGATGCGGCAGATGGTGAATGGCTATGCTTCGTCGCTACGGCGCACGCAGCCGGGCCTGCAGCTTGAGCGCTATTGGCACTGGTAGCTGAAAGAGGGTGGCGATATGGGTTCAGCGAGTCCGGCGGCGCCTGGAGTGTCGAATCAGGCGCAGGCGATAGCGCCGCCATATGCCGCTGCGCTGACGCCGAGCGGGCAGGGATGGCGTAGCTCACTTGCACGCGAGGGACGCATCCCGCTGGCGCGCCCGGTGGTGCAGATTGGGCGGCTGGAGGGCAACGACATCGTGCTGACCGACCTGCTGGCGTCGCGCCACCATGCCGCGATTCGCTGGACGCCGCAGGGATATGAGATTGAGGATCTTGGCTCGTCCAATGGGACGTATGTGCAGGGGCGAGCCGTCAGTGGCAGAGTCTTGCTGGCGCCTGGGCAGACGATCCGCATTGGCAGCAGCGAGTTTGTCTTCAATGTACTGCGGATGCCGGGGCAGGCGACTCCTCCTGTGGCGCAGGTGGGAGCTCCACCTGGGCAACCGGGAGGCGGTGCGCCGACGGTGGTGGGGCAACCTGCCGCGCCGCAAGTAGTGTCGTCAGCGCCGGGGCAAGGGCAGGCACAGCCAGTGCAGGCAAGGGGCCCGGTGGCGTTGACAACCGCGCTGGCGCATCCCTACTATGCGCAGGCGGCGCAGCGGCGCGAGAATGGCTTTGTGGCCGTCTTGAGGACGGAGTGGCGCAAACGCTACTGGCGTATCTTCTTGCTGGGCATCCTCGCGTATATCGTGGTGGCGCAGGTGTTGTACGCGACGGCCAATTTGCATCTGGTGCCGCTGGTGTTGCTGCTGGCAAGCGCGGTGGTGCCGGTCACCTTTGTGATGTTTTGCTGGGAGCAGAACGCGCTGGCAGATATGCCGCTGGGGGTGGTGGGCGTCACGTTTATGCTGGGCGGGGTGCTCGGCCTGACGATCGCGGCGGTGCTCGAACCGGTGCTCTTGCCGCCTCTGGCCAGTACGGGGAGCATCACATTGCCCGTGGCGATCTTAATCGGCCTTGTCGAGGAGACGGCGAAGATCGTCTGTGTGCTGTGGTTCCTGCGCGATAAGCGACTGCACAGCGAGCTGGATGGGCTAATCTTGGGCGCTGCGGCAGGGATGGGTTTTGCAGCGCTGGAGACGGCGGGCTATGGTTTTGTGGCGTTTCTGCAGGGCTTCGTGGCTCAGCTTGCCGCGTCGCAATCGCTTCCCGGCCCGCAAGCAACGGTGCTGGCAATCGAGGCGGGCGCGCAGCAGATGAATTATCAGCTTGTGATCCGGATGACGCTGGCGATCTTCGGGCACGGCGTGTGGACGGGGATCGTCGCTGCAGCGATCTGGCGCGAGCGCGGGCACGCTACCTTCCGCCTGACGTGGGGCGTCGTCGCGGCATTTGCGATGGCTGTCGGATTGCACGCGCTGTGGGATTGGTCGCCACTGGCCAACATGCTGCCTACTACGACGGACCCACTGGTGGCGCTTGTAGTGATCTTTGGG
>DASVOW010000507.1:0-2205 GCA_036383155.1 Ktedonobacterales bacterium | reverse complement strand
GCATCGGCACAGAGAGCACGACGAAACGCTTCGCCACGCGGCACACCTCGGCCAGTGCACGCCGCGTGTCGGGAATGTGCTCGAGCACTTCGAGCAGCGTCACCACATCGAAGCTCTCGTCGGCGAGGGGCAGCGCCGTTGCGTCAGCGCGCACCGCCGCGAGTGTTGCGACACCGCCATCATGCACCGCCTGGATGCCTGCCACGCGATGGTCGAGGATGTCGGCACAGGTGACGCGGAGGTTGGGGAAGGCGTCGAGCAGCGGCCAAAGAAACGCGCCGCGCCCGCTGCCGATGTCGAGCAGCGTATCGGGCTGGAGCCCGCGCAGGATGCCGAGCACCTTGCTCACGCGTGGCAACCCCATCGTACGCTTGAAGCGATGCAGTCGCATCCCGCTGTCGAGTCCCGCCTGAATGATCGCCTGGAGCTGATCGGTCGAGAGATCGTCGAGCGGAGCCGCGAACAGGTCACTGGTTGCCGCATCCAGCCCAGTAAACGTGGCGGCGTGGCCCAGCGTGCCGCGCACATACGCCGCTGCGAGCCGCTGATAGTAGGGCGGCGTGGCGCTCTCCATGGTCACCCACCCTCCACATTCGCTACCTGCCACGCGATCCGCGCTGTGGCACCATTCTGTTATACCTCAACCAGCGCCGGCCTCGCCGTCCCCTCCCGGCGCCACTTCCATGCGTAGTAGATCAGCTCCTTGAAGGCGCGGGCAATGACGGAGAGCTTGGCCCCTGTTGCTCGCCCGCTGCGGCGCGGCAGGTGGCGCACGCCGACTTCGGTAAAGGTGTACCCCGCGCGCGTGAATTTGTAGAGCATCTCGGTGTTGATCATCGCGCCGCGCGTCTCCAACCGGCACCGCCGGAAGAACTCCGCGCGATACAGCTTGAATGCGCAATCCACGTCGCGCACACGCAGGCCAAAGACGAGCCTGACAAGCTGCTTCCACCCCCAGGCGTTGAGGAGCCGCATCCAGGTATCCTGCCGCTTGATGCGATAGCCTAGCACCGCATCGTAGCGGCCGATGAGCGAGAGCGACTGCGCCAGGTCGTGGATGTCGAATTGGCCGTCGGAATCCATGAAAAAGATCAGATCCTGCGTCGCCGCTTCAAAGCCGGAGACGAGCGCGGCGCCGTAGCCCTGGTTCACCGGATGATCGATGAGACGCACACGCGGATCCGTGGCGGCGATCTCTCGCACGATATCGCCAGTACGATCGACGCTGCCGTCATTCACGACGAGAACCTCAAAGGGATGCCCCCAGCCATCCAGCGTATCGACGACGCTCTGCACTGTGCTGGAGATGACCACTTCCTCATTGTAGGCCGGCAACACGACTGAGATACTGTTGGCTCTCGACTGTGCGAGGAACGCGCCGCTGAGCGCTCGTGTGACACTCGTCGCTGGCCGTGCCTGGAGACCACCGGTTCCTACGGACACGCCAGTGCCGTCGACGGGCGCATCCACGTGTTCCAGGCTCACGCCGTGCTCCGTTTTGGCCCAGTAGTGCGGGTGACGCACCAGGCTGAAAAAGCCCGCCCAGGCGCCGATGCTCATCAGCAGCCAGTAGAGCGGACTCAGCAGGGCATAGCGCGTCAGCGCGTGGTAGCCATGACGCACGCACACATACAGGCTCGCGTAGAAGAACAGGAAATTGCCGGCGACGAAACAGAGGAGCGAAGGATAGTAGACCAGCGGCGGAAAGAGCGAGCGGATCTGCGCCGTAAGATCCGCACTCCCGCTGGCGAGGTAAGCCGCCGTGAGCACCCACATCAATGGATTGATCAGCAGCATCAACGCAGAGCCGCCCACCAGTACCTGGAAGTCGGCGAAGGCGCGACCGCCGAGCTGCCGCCAGAGCCGCACCGGGTGGCGCATATGCACCAGATACGTCTGCATGTAGCCCTTGACCCAGCGCGACCGCTGCTTCACCCAGTGCCGCGTCCGTGTGACGGCTTCCTCCCAGGTGGTGGAGTCGAGCATGGCGATATCCAGCCTGCTGCGCGCGATGCGGGCGCCCAGATCACAGTCTTCCGTGACGTTATAGGGGTCCCAACCACCCAGCCGCCTCAGTGCCTCGATGCGAAAATGGTTTGAGGTGCCGCCCAGGGGCACAAACGCTCCTGGGCGTGTCAGACCGGGCAGCAGCATGTAATACCACTGGACGTAGTCCACGGCGAAGAGGCTCGCAAGGATGCTCTG
>DASVOW010000506.1:0-3099 GCA_036383155.1 Ktedonobacterales bacterium | reverse complement strand
CTGAAAATTCGCCCAAAAACGTGTAAGATACATGGCGCCACGCGCGATAGACAGATAGACGCATGGCCCCAACGCCAGGCGTTCCGAACTATGCCATTATACCCGGAAACGAGACTGGCCCATGAACTCCAATCAGGCGCTGGCCCTGGACCCGCCAACCAGCGTAGTTGAGACGACGCCACTCCTGCTGGCGACCATCACACCGGATGAGCGCACGCAGCTCGTGCAGATCTGCCTGCGTGCCACCCGCGACCACGACACCGCCGAAGACCTCGCCCAGGAAACCTTACTCGAAGCCTGGCGTCACTGGCATAAACTGCGCGATGTCCACGACCCGCAGGCGCGCATGCGCTGGCTTGCCACCATCGCCTCGCACATCTGCCACCGCTGGGCGCGTAGTCACGGACGCGACCTTCGCCGGACAACGCCACTCGATACAGCCGCCACCTCCGGCTCCCTGGATGATCACACAGACGGTCTTGCGGATCTGCTCACCAGCGACGACTCCATCGACGCCGCGCTTGAGCATGCCGAGCGCGTGGCCTTGTTGGAGCGAGCGCTTCGCCTATTACCGCGAGAGACCCGTGATGTCCTCGTCGCGCGCTATCTGGCGGAGATGTCGCCGCGTGAAATAGCTCTGCGCTCTGGGCTCAGCGAGGGCACGCTCTCCGTTCGCCTGCATCGTGCGCGCCAGGCGTTGCGCCAAATCCTCACCACCTCCCTGCGCGAGGACGCCATCGCCTATGGGCTTTTTTCCCAGGCCACGGAGGCATGGCAAGAGACACGTATCTGGTGTCCGATCTGTGGCCTGGCCCGGCTACATGGGCAGCTCAGCGGCACACCCGCCCATCTACGGCTGCACTGCTTACGCTGTGGTGACACCCATGAGCCATTCGTGGACCACCTGAGCCTGATGGGCCTCCTCGACGGTGTGAAAACCTTCAAAGCTGCCCTCAATCGCGTGATGGTTTGGGGCAATACCTACTACCACCGAGGAACAACCACCGGAGAGGTGCTATGCCACCGCTGTAGCCGTCCAGTACCTCTCTTGGTGAATCACACATCCGACTCACCCACTTCCTCCGAGTATTTGAAGCTGGGTGTCCACGCGGAGTGCGCGTGCCATGCACTCAATAATTCCGATCTTCCGGGCATGGCGCTCTTTACGCCTGACGGGCAAGCCTTCTGGCGTGCCCATACACGCATCCACCTGACGCCCGAGCGCTACGTCGAGACAGGCGGACGCGACGCCATCATCATTGGCTATAAAAGTGTCGCCGGTTCTGCCATATTCGACGCGATCTACACCCGCGACACCCTCGAGCTGATCGCTACCCACAGGTCGCCGGGCGCATAGCGAGTCGGCCGCCCTCCCTCCTGCTATACGTCGCCTTGGACGCTGCCGGACATGATAGGCGTTCGAATGCCTACGTACGCCACTCCATGGCGATCTAGTCAGCGCCACTGCCACGCGCATCACCTACCCAGCGGCGCTCAAATGGAGTTCGTGTATATGGCCACTATGCCGCCCTCCCTGTGGCGCCACCCTGCCTTCATGACGCTGCTAACTGGGCAGACAATCTCACTCATTGGCTCGGAAGTCTCCGCGCTGGCGCTCCCGCTCACCGCCGTGTTAGTCCTCAACGCCAATCCAGCACAAATGGGCATCCTGCGTGCCGTCGAATACGCCCCAGCCGCACTCTTCGGCCTCTTCGCCGGCGTCTGGATCGACCGCATCCGCCGCCGGCCAGTGCTTATCGTCACCGACCTCGGGCGCGGCCTTCTACTCGGCTCCGTGCCGTTGGCCATCTTCCTCGGCGTGCGGCAGTTAGGCTACCTCTACGTCGTCGCATTCCTCGTCGGAATGCTGAGCATTTTCTTTGCGGTCGCCTATCAAGCCTATCTACCTTCCCTGGTGCAGCGCGAGTCCCTTGCCGAAGCCAATGGCAGGCTGGAAGCGAGCCGCTCAGTTGCAGGCATAATTGGCCCAGGCTTGAGCGGTACGCTCGTCCAGTTGCTCACCGCACCGATTGCCATTCTCGTCGATGCTACCTCCTTCTTTGTCTCAGCGCTCGCCATGGTTTTCATCCGCACGCCTGAGCCTGTTCCAGAGCCACGCCAACATAACATGTGGCGTGAGATCGGCGAGGGACTTCGACTCACACTCGGGCATCGCCTACTCCGCACCGGGCTGATCACCTCCGCCATCTTCAACCTCTTTGCCGGCATTCTCAATTCCCAATATGTGCTCTACGCCACGCGCGAGCTCCATATCTCCCCATTGCAGCTTGGCGCCATCGGCGTCGTCAGCAGTGTCTGTGGCCTGCTAATGGCAGTGTTTGCCGGCTGGCTCGGCGCACGCTTTGGCATCGGGCGCATGATCGTCGTGGCAACGTTCCTCATCGGGGCAGGCTGGCTCGTGCTGCCACTGGTGCAAGGTGATCCTCAACTTGCCACAGTGTTCATTGCCGCTGGCACCTCGTGCGGTGCGATGGGCGATGCCCTCTACAATGTCAATTCAGTCACACTCCGACAGCTCCTCACACCCCACGCTCTGCAAGGCCGCGTCAGCGCCTCAATGCGAGCCATCATCTGGGGTATCCAACCAATAGGAGCCCTGGCCGGCGGCGCGCTCGGCGTCACGATCGGCCTGCGCGCCACCCTCTTGCTCACTGCCGCAGGTTTTCTCGTCGGCTTCCTCTTTGCTCTCTCCTCGCCGTTGCGCAACCTGCGCAACATTTCGCCTATAGATGAGCCGGCGCAGGTTATTGCCTAAGCATCAAGTGCTGCCACGGACATCCTTTCTAGAGCCTGTTAAAGACCGGTTTAGAATGGCCTAGAATCGAGGTAGAACGAACGTAGAAATGGGTTTCGTGGCAGCCGTTCTGAGTACATGCGCCCCCTCAGACCCCATTTCTAGCCCTATTCTACGGCATTCTAGATCGGTTCATAACAGGCTCTAATGGTGTCACAATATCGTCTCATAGAGGACTCCTGTGGTATACCAGTAAGTAGGCACAAGCATCGTTTGGAACCCACCCGACAGCTATGTCAGGGTGCCCTGGCGCGCAAGCCATAGCACGTCGAAACATCATCTGT
>DASVOW010000505.1:0-4590 GCA_036383155.1 Ktedonobacterales bacterium | reverse complement strand
GTGTGGAGGAGGCGCCAGACGCGAATGAGGCGCAGATAGAGCCGCTCGGCGCCAATCGCTTGCCCTATGACTCCGGACTGAGCCGCGAGCGTTGCCGTCTCGCGCCGTGAGCGTGGGGCATTGCCAGCGTTCGAGTGACCGAGGAGCGATGGAATCTCATCGGGCGCGGCGCTCAGATCGTAGTAGGCCAGATCCCACGGTACCCAGGCGGCAGTGGATGCGCTGGCGTCGCCTGCTCCGGCGTGCGAGTGTGTCGCCGTCCGTCGGCCAGGATGGTGGTGACGTGTCGCATCGAGAATGCTCACGAGCGATTCGAGGCGCTCTTCACCGTCCCCTGTCACTGTCTTGAGCGTGGCTTTGGCTATGCGGCGCGGCGCGATACGATCGAGTTGCTTCCCGATGATTCCGCTCACGACCAGCGCAATGAGGCCGTAAAGTGCATACGTCCCTGTCCGCGGATGGAAGTTCCCGATGGCGTGCAACAGGATGAGGCCTAGCGCGATGATGCCGCCGACGACATGCCAGGACAGTGCTGAGTGGAGGAGCCCTCGACGCATGCGTCGCACCCGTTTGCGCAGGGTATATCCCACACCGACGACTACTAGCAAGAGCGTGCCTGCGATGGCGAAGGCATACCCGTATGGGCTATCAGGCGACACGTCGCCACCGAACGATAAGTAGTATACGTAGGCAAACGCCAATCCAGTGGCCACGACCAGGCCAGCCAGCGCCGCTCGCCACTGGCTCTGAGACCATCCGGCGCGGAAGCCGCGTCGGGGAGATCGCCTAGTCTGTGTCTGCTCGATCGACGAGTCGTTTCCAGTCGAAGTCAAATTCCACATCGTAGATTCCTCCTCTCCGGTCTCTCCCCAGCAACGAGTTGCGTCAACGAGCTAGCAATGTTCTCCTCGGGAAGACCGCGAAACAGCCGCGGGATCACCGTCGTGCTGTCAATCCATGTGAGTCACTCTCATCCCAACGCGTATGCTCAATGTTCTTCCCCCTCGTTCTTCCCCCTCAGTGCCCCAGGCATATGCCCGTGCTCACTCTGCCCACACTCTTCGGGCGTATGAGTACGTGTTGGCACTGGCTTGCCAGTCCCCCGCTTTGTCGGCAAGGATGCGCATCTTGAGCCACAACATCATGGCGTCTCGGTGAAGGCCAACGGGGCAGACGGAAACACACGCTCCACACTGAGAGCATGCTTGGGCGAACCGACCTACCGCGGGGGAGATGTGGGGTCCTAACGTCTCGCGATTCAGAGTCTCAATCTGAATGGGCGTCGGGAGCGCTGGGCAGGCGGCCAGACACTCGCTGCAGCCAATGCAAGCAGCTAATTCCTCTGCCACGTGGGACCGAGATCGATGCATGGGCGTGTTCCTTGTCTATTGAACGGTCTATTGAACGGTCTATTGAACGGGAATAGACTGACAGTCAGATATTGTGTTGGCGCACCGTTTCGTCTGCGGGCATGAATAGGCGCCATGGCCACACGGGAGCCCCTATGGCAGCCATGGCACAGAGACAGGCGATCTGACGTCAGACCGCCTCGCCAATACTTGAGACGCTGAGCATTCGCGACGGTGCGGCTACAGGCCGAGGGACGACCTCGATGTTTCCTGTGTCGAGCGCATGCAGTCGCCGCCTCGTGAAGAAGGACTGCACATCAAAATCCTCAGTCAGCAGATGCCGCTTGATCTCATCGATATTGATTCGCTCGTCGATCAGTCGTTTGATACTTGGACCCCCTCGTGCAGAAGCGCCAACCGCAAGGTAGCCAACGAGATGACCATGGCGTACCACGACGCGACGAAAGAAACTATCGGATCCATTTGTAAGCACTTCGTTCTCTGAGTGGTCGCGCTCAGTAAGCATCGGCGCGCCGGCCACCAGCACTTGGAGCTTTTCGAACCGCGTTGCGTGCCAGAAATTGCCGACTGCGCCATTTGAAGCGGATCGCGAGATGGTCATGCCAGTAATGGCGGCGGCGGCGAGCCGTCCTTGCTGGACGGCGAAGTACCACTGACCGCGTGCATCGTACCTGCCGGTTTGCGGGTCGCAGATCGCCGCCACCGCGCCTGCGGCATAGATGTCCTGCGCCCCCGTTTGTAACAATTCGTTCACCTTCACGCCTACCCCGGGCTCTGCACCGAGGGGAGCGTGCTGCGTCAGCGCGACATCCGGCTCTGCACCGATGGCGACAACAACAAGTTCACAGGGAAGGAACTCGTTCTTCGTGGTCACCACACCGGCGGCCATACCCAGGCGACCGACGACTCCCGCCGCTTGCGTCTCCAGCTGGATGTCTACCCCTTGCCGGCGAACCTGCTTCAACAGCAGGTCGGAGGCCGCTGGGTCGAGCTGGCGTGAGAGCAGACCCCGCCCGCGAATGAGCCAGGTGACCTTCACGCGCCGATGACGCAAGAGCATGGCCGTCTCGGCGGCGTGATAGCCGCCACCGATCACGACCGCAGACGAGACTTCAGGGAGTCGTCGCCGCAGATCCAGATAGTCGCTTAGCGTGTGCAGCGTCACGACTCCGTCGAAGTCGCGACCCGGTATCTGCGCTGGGAGCGGCGTCGCCCGAGCTCCAGTCGCCAGCAACAACCTTCGATATCGAATAGCGCGACCGTCGGCGAGTTGTATCCGATGGCCAGGTGCGTCAATTGCCACTACCCGCTGGTGGATCACGTCGATACCGAGCGACAGCTCGGAGCCAGCGGGATACGCCAGCAAGTGCTCCACGTCGAGCCGCCCGGCTCCAAACTGCTTCAACGCCGGCGTATTGATCGTTGGATGGCTCTGTTCCGTGATAATCAGGATACGCGCGTCTGGGGCATGTTGGCGAGTTTCCATCGCGGCGATACAGCCCGCGATGCCATTGCCGATCACAACCAGATCAGCGGAATCGATTGTCGTGCTGAGCTGACCCTGACGTCCCGCGCCCGCGCCTCGTGCAGCATGGTTCCCAGGCGTTACACTAGGCACTTTGAACGTTTCCCGCGGATCGAACGGCTTGTGCGGCGATGCGATTGGGCTCAGGCGCGGTGGAAGATGCAGCCGCGGCTGCACCAGCGAGTCCGACGGTCGCCATGTTGGTGACGACAGGGCCGTATCCAGGGCCGCATCATCCGGCTCGGGCGACTGAGTTGGACGGTATTGGTTCAATAGCTCCTCCCTGACACTCTACGTTTACGCTTGTATATGTACTTGTATATGTAAATGCCGCGTGTCTGATGGCCTGCGGCATGGTGGCTGACGTCGTTGCGCTAGTCCGCGACCCACGCGAGGAGCACCCCAGGCGCAGAGGTTTCGTAGTAGACGTCCGTGGGCGCATGCTCGCGTAGATGGCGCTGGACATGGGCGAGTGAGATAGGTGCCCCGCGAGCGACTCGAAACCAGATCAGCTTCCCACGCCCAGACGCCTGCCCAGGCGCTTCCACAGCAAATTGTTCCCCAGCACGCATGGCGACGATCTCCCCATGCATGTGGTCGAGGTGAGTGGGGATGCTCCGTTCGAGCATCACCAAGCCGCGGACTGCCGCCAGCGTCACCGCTCCGATAAGCGCCAGCGTCATGATCCATGCGGAGAGAGAAGGAAATCTGGTAAGGAGGCGCATCTTGCTATCCTATCCTCGCAGGCACGTTCGCGGTCGGCGCGACGGCTGTTCCCTGTGCGGCGGTCCCGTCAAAGGTTGCACCGACCACGATGCCATTGTTCATCGTCAAGTGGACAGGGTTGGCCTGCTTGAGGAGACCCGTGCAGTTCAGCCCATCCTTGTCGAGAGTGAACGACAGGCGCGCGGCCAGGAAGGTGAAGAGACTATCGGCCACTGCCGGATCGATAGAGGCGGCATTGACCGTCAACGCCTTGTCCGTTTGGATTCGCTTGGGAGCGATTTGCATCACATTCTGGCAGTACATACGCGCATCCGCGGTCGCCTGTGCCGTCGATGGCACGGGCTGCTGATCGACGCCTGCGCGATAGAGGTTCTGCTTGGTGAGGCTTGGCTTTCCATTGACGAGCGTCATTGGGTCGTTGCCAGGCACGAGTGCGACCGGCGCGGCCTGGGACATCGCCGCCTGGAGCTCATTGAGCGGCAGGGCAGTCACCATGTGGCCGGGATTGGCAAGATCAGGGGCCGTCCACGGGGTGCAATTGAGCGCCTTGTCGAGGGCGACCGCCACCAGGCGGTTATCACTGCCGTTTGCGAACGGCGTGGCGCCACCAAGGTTTGCCGCATTGGCGGCGGTGTTTTGGGCGATCATGCCATTTTGCGTTGCGAGATAGGTGGTCGTGACATTATCGCTCTGGTCCTGATCCACTACCCCGAAGTCGCGAACTGTCGGGCAAGGCAGGCCATCCGCACCCATGCCAATTGCTGGCGGGGTGAGCTTCTTCGCCTGGATGAGGTTGTTCGCCTGACTGAAAAATGCCGCTGCGTTGCAGTAGGCGAACTGGCCGAAGTTCGACCCGCCAAGCCCGTCGACGCACTGTCCAGTCTTCACTCCAGCGCCTTGAAGCCGCAGGCTGGTCGCATTGGAGCCAAACCAGATGCCGACGACGGCATTCGCGGGCAGGGTGGGGAC
>DASVOW010000504.1:0-2367 GCA_036383155.1 Ktedonobacterales bacterium | reverse complement strand
CCTGCTGTACCACGTGGCGCTTATCGAACTCGACTGGCTGTATACGGAGGTGCTGAACCAGCAGCCCTGGCCACAGGAGGTGCAGCAGCAGTTTGCCATTGCCGACCGGGATGCGCAAGGGCATCTAAGCTCTGTACAGGGGGTAGCGCTTGAGGAGCATCTTCGGCGGCTCGATCTTGTGCGTGAGCACTTGCTCGCCTCGTTTCGGGGAATGACGTTGGAGGAGTTCCGGTGCCCACAATCGTTTCCTGACTATAGAGTGACGGCAGAATGGGTGCTGCACCACTTGATTCAACACGAGGCGGAGCATCGGGGGCACATTCAGATGCTTCGCAGCCTGGCAGAGGGGGCATTGGACGGGCGGTAAACCGGACAGGATTGTATTGTCACTTCGGACATGGCACTTTATCGGTGCCATGTCTTTTGTTGTCAGAGCCGGGGCTGGCGGGCGGTTAAAACCGCGCCTCAGAGCGCTATGCGCCACAAAGTCTGCCTGCGCAGACTGGGGAGAGGCGAAGATGCGTGCTGAGATAGATAGTGCACAAACTACGTGTGGCGGGTTGGTTGGCTTGACATGGGAGGCGGGGCGCTATACACTCGCAGGGATGGTCTTGATTCTAAGAGTGGAGATAGAGCAGAGCGACGACCGGGATGAGTAGGCGTTCGGGTGGCTGATAGAGATGGGGAGCCGGTGGCTGGAAGCTTCCCTCAGCGCGGAGACGCCGAAGTGGCCTGGTGGCTCACGGCATGAAGGCCTGGCGCGCAGATGTGGTGCGGGCTGAGCGTGGAGTAGTGTCGTGCGGGGTGCGCCCGTTATCGCGCCGCAGAGGCGGTTGGCGCGTGCGCTTGTGATGGGAGTGCGCGAGCGGCGACTGCGAAGCAAGGTGGCACCACGAGAGAGCCTTCCTCGTCCTTGGCGGGGGAGGCTCTTTGGCGTTTTTTAGGGATGTGACGGCAGCCGGGGAGACCGGAGTAGCCGTGGTTATGAAGGGGTGCAGGCGTGAGTACCGAGATTGAGGAGACACGACAGACGGCGGAGACGGCGCAGCGGCGACTGGATCAGATTCCCAAGACGTATGATCCGCAGACGACGGAGCAGCGGCTGTATGCGTGGTGGGAGAGCAACGGCTATTTCAAGCCGCGCCCGAACCCGGAGCGCAAGCCGTTCGTGATCACCATGCCGCCGCCGAATGTGACGGGCGCGCTGCATCTGGGCCACGCGCTGACGGCGACCATCGAGGATATCATGGTGCGCTATCATCGCATGCTGGGGGATGAGACACTGTGGGTGCCGGGGGAGGATCACGCGGGCATCGCGACGCAGGTGGTGGTGGAGCGCGAGATCGCCAAGGAGGGGCTCGACCGGCATATGCTGGGGCGCGAGAAGTTCATCGAGCGGGTGTGGGAGTGGGTGCACCGCTATAAGCATCGCATCCAGGACCAGCACCGGCGACTGGGCGCGTCGGTCGATTGGGACCGCGAGCGCTTCACGCTGGACGATGGACTGGTGCGGGCCGTACGCGAGGTGTTCGTGCGGCTGTATGAGGAGGGGCTGGCGTACCGCGGCGAGCGTATCATCAACTGGTGTCCGAAGGATCGCAGCTCGATCTCCGACCTGGAGGTGGAGGTCGTCGATACGCCGGGCAAGCTCTATTACGTGCGCTATCCGCTGGAGATGCTGGAGGGCGAGACGGAGCAGAAGTATATTACCGTTGCCACGACGCGGCCGGAGACGATTTTGGGCGATACGGGCGTGGCGGTGAACCCTGGCGACGAGCGGTATCGCGACTACGTCGGGCGCGTTGCGATCCTGCCGATCATTGGGCGGCGCATCCCGATTGTGGCGGACGCGGCGGTGGAGAAAGACTTCGGCACGGGCGCGGTGAAGGTGACACCGGCACATGACGCGACCGACTTCGAGATTGGCAACCGGCACAATCTGGAGCGTGTGCAGGTGATCGGGTTCGACGCGAGGATGACGGAGAACGCCGGGCCATTCGCGGGGTGGGATCGCTTCGATGCGCGGAAGGGTGTGATCGAGGAGTTCGACCGGCTAGGGTTGCTGGTGAAGACGGAGGATTACACCATCCCGCTGGGGCACTGCTCGCGCTGCCATACGATCATCGAGCCGCTGATCTCGACGCAGTGGTTTGTGAAGATGGCGCCGCTGGCGACGGGCGCGCTGGGAGCGGAGAAGTACGGCCAGATGCGCATCGTGCCGGAGCGCTTTGGCAAGACGTATACGGACTGGCTGGAGAACATTCGCGACTGGAAGATCTCGCGGCAACTGTGGTGGGGGCATCGCATCCCGGCGTGGTATTGCGCGAACTGCGGCCAGATCACGGTGGCGCGGGAGGATCCGGACGT
>DASVOW010000503.1:0-3244 GCA_036383155.1 Ktedonobacterales bacterium | reverse complement strand
AGGCCGTCCGCAAGCGCTGCGTGACGATTCCTGCCTACCAACATCAGGAGCAGTGACAGCGCCACCAATCCGCATGCAGCCTGACGCCACGGAAGACGTCCCGCCACCGCTGCGCTCGTAAAGAAGAAACACCCGCCCCATGCGAGGCCATTCGCTAGGACTAGGCCTGCGGTCAGTGCCATCATAAGCACAATCGGAGCCCATTGCACGACCGGCACGGGTGGGGTGATGGGTACCGGGCTAGCCAGGCTGCGCGCGCTCTGCCACGTCGACCATAGATACACCGCGACGAAAAGTGCGGCACTGGCCAGACTAATCACCAGGCGCGCGGCATCCGTGCGCGACTGCAGGAGCGAGACAGTCGGCGGAATGATAAAAGGCATCCAAACAAGCCACAGCAACCACCAGGAATAGATAGAGCGTCTGCCTCGCAGCGCATCCTTTCTCGTCTCACCTTCCATAGGCTGGTTTCGCACAAGGTCGAGCATGCGCATCCCCGTACTCCTCACGCCACTCGGCGGCGCGTCGCCTCCATCCACCCCTGCTTATCGAGCGGCTGAGGATAGTGTAGCACCTCGCCATATGACAAATGTCATCCGCATCTGCTGATTTCCTTCACTACTTAGCATCAGCATACCCCCATATACTTGGACTGTACGCAATTGAAGGCAATAGAAGGCCACGCTGCCAAATCAGTAGACGGCCACGAGCGGCGGCACGATTGCGGAAGAATCAAGAAAGGCTCCCGACTATGACACACGCGGATACCAAATCCACTACCCAGGTGCAATCACCACAGGCAAGCCAATTCTCGCGTCAGCCCCTCTCCGTTGTTGCCAAAGTCGCCCTAGGCGCATTCGCAGTGGGCACGCTTCTGAATGGCATCGTCGTTCTCATCCTTACCATCGCTCTCGGCGCGCCGAGCCGCGATAGCGTCACCACCGCTGTCGGCATGTTAGCCGCCACAATTCTCATCGCAAGCGGCATCTTCTGGCTGCAAGCTGCGGCCGCCGTGCTTGGTGGCTATCTCACGTATGCGCTCTTCACCGAGCCGTTCGTAGTCGAAAGCCTCGCGAATCCCAAAGGTCCTAACGGTGGATATGGCCACTTCGTCGGCGACGTAATCGCGTGTGCATGCGTGCTTGTGGGATTCAGCGCGAGCGTCGCGACTGTGGTGCTACGCTACAGCCGCGCCAGCAATGCAATGCCACGCTGGCTGCCGTCCGCCCTCAGTGTCGTCGCTGGAATGGTCATCGGTGCGCTCTTCATCGGCGCGCTCGCCCAGCCACCTACCGCTGCGGGCACAGGCACCACCTATACCAACGGTGTGCCGACAGTGCATATGACCGCAGGGAGCTTTACCCAGTCGACGGTCACGATCTCTACAGGCTCTAAGCTTCTGCTGGTCGATGACACCTCCTCGCTGCATATCCTGGCGAATGGCACCTGGCAAAACCGCGTGGCCAAGCCAGGGCGCGAGCCCGGTGCACCGGAGATCAAGAACGTTTCAGTAAGTGGCAACCAAATCGAGATTGGGCCGTTCACTACAGCCGGGACATACCACATCTATTGCGTCGTCCATCCCGGAATGGAGTTGACAGTCGTCGTCCAATGACGCCCCAATGACGCCCCAGCAACACCCCCAGCACACCGTGAGGTAGGATAGTGATGGCGCCTCACCTCCGGTGTGCTCCGTGCCAGCAACAGCAAGCCTGCACCCGGGATACCTCGGCGCACACAGTAACGTACAATTTGAAAAGGGAGCTAGATGGCAACTTTCCTCGTCTCATCCCGCTCGGCGGAGTCCCCCAGACCGCAAAAACAGCGCCGTACAAAGGCTCAGCGCCGCTGGTACGCCATCCTGCAATACATAACAAGCATCTTTGTCCTCGGCGGCATCTTCGCGTTGACACTGTCGCTGGTACATACGCAGTTACTGTTCATTCTGCTTCCCGTGGGTGTCAGCCTCGTCGTCGGGCTCTTCGCCTCTCGCTCGCAGCCGCACAACCGCTACACATTGCTGCTCACAGTTGGCGTGGCGCTCATCTATTTTAGTGGCCTTACCGCCTGGGAGCTCCTTACCCACGGCCCGGCGACCCCCGAAATCGTCGTCGTCACCACCACATTAGCCATTGCTACCCTCTTCGAGCCCGGACGCGCATATGTACAGGCATTTCTTGAGCAACGCTTACATCTACGCGACGATGAGACCGCAAGAACCATCGAAGCCTTCACCTCGACGTTGCGCCAGGAGATCGAGTTGAATGGCGTGCGCGAACGCTTCATTACAGTCATCCAGCAGACAATGCAACCGCAACATATGTCCCTCTGGTTGCTCGCGCCATCGAGCACGGCAGAGGATATACCCGACCTCGCAGGGCAACGTACCCCAGCGACAGTCGCAAGGGTCGAGGTTGCCGAGAGTGATCCATTTATCGCCTACGCGCTACGGCAGCCGGGAGTGCTGGAGGTCGAGCGCTTGCACCTCGCTTCGCCGATCGTGCGCGAGTTGAAAAGTGATGAAACCGAGCTCGTGCTCCTACTTGTCAGCGAGAGCGAGTTGCTCGGTCTGCTTGCCCTTGGCCCACGACTGAATGATCAAGAGTATGGACGTGAGGAGCGCCGCACGCTCGATGCACTCGCCGCGCACGTCTCCTCCGCCCTGCGAGTCACGTATATGGTGCTCGCACAACAGTCGCAAGTACGCGAGCGCGACCGCATCGAGCAAGAGCTACGCACCGCCCGGACAATTCAGCATACATTCCTGCCGAAAGAAATACCTATGCTGCCCGGATGGCATATTGAGCCATACTACCAGCCTGCGCGAGAGGTGGGCGGCGACTTCTACGACTTCCTCACGTTCGACGACGGGCGCCTCGGCCTTGTCATCGGCGATGTCACAGGCAAAGGAATACCCGCGGCGCTTGTAATGACCGCCACTCGCACCATGCTACGCACATCAGCGTACGAAAACGCATCCCCTGCGGAAGTATTGACACGAGTCAACGAATTACTTCATGCCGATATTCCGCCGGGAGTGTTCGCCACCTGCTTCTATGCGGTCCTCGCACCTGCCAGTGGACTGCTGCGATTCGCCAACTCTGGCCAGGACCTGCCCTACCAGCGCCACCCAGACGGAAGTATCGAGGAGCTGCATGCCACAGGTATGCCGCTCGGCCTGATGCCTGGCTCACAGTACGATGAGGGGGAGGCAACTCTCGCCCCTGGTGATTGCCTGCTCTTT
>DASVOW010000502.1:0-6412 GCA_036383155.1 Ktedonobacterales bacterium | reverse complement strand
CAGCGCATCCTCGGCACCGAGCTGGCTGGCGAGGTCGCCGCCGTCGGCGCAGCGGTCAGCCAATTCGCGGTTGGCGACCGCGTCTTCGGCGTCAATGCGGGCAAGTTCGGCGCTCACGCGGAGTCCATGTGCATGCGCGAGAGCGCCCCGCTGGCGCCTATGCCGGCCAACATGACCTTCGAAGAGGCTGCGGCGGTCTGCGATGGGGCGCTGCTGGCTCTGGGGTGCCTGCGACGGGTCAACCTCCGCACGGGGCAGCGCATCCTCATCTACGGTGCCTCCGGGTCCATCGGCACTGCCGGCGTGCAGCTCGCCAAGAACGCCTTCGATGCCCACGTCACGGCCGTGTGCGGCACCAAGAACGTCGAGACCGTGCGATCGCTTGGCGCCGACGTGGTCATCGACTACACGCAGGAAGACTTCACCAAAAACGGCCAAACGTACGACGTCATCTTCGACGCGGTCGGCAAGCACTCGTTCCGGCGCTGCAGAGATTCACTGAAGGCAGGCGGCGTCTACATCCCGACCGATGGGTGGGAGAACCTGTTCTGGGCCCCGTGGACCGCGCGGATCGGCGACAAACGGGTGGTGTTCGACATCCCGCCCCACTACCGCCAGCAGGACGTCCTCTTCCTCAAGGGGCTCATCGAGGCGGGGAAATATCGGGCGGTCATCGACCGCCGCTACCCATTGGAAGACGTCGTCGAGGCAACGCGCTACGTCGAAACGAAGCACAAGACAGGAAACGTCGTCCTGACCGTCAGCGGCGAGCGCGGGTCGTGAGCCAGCAGCAGAAATCGCCCGTCACCCAGCTCGCCGCACGCGCTTCCCTCCCGTCGCTAGCGTGGCTTCTGTTGGCGCCAGGCTATGAACTTTTCGTGCTCCGCCTGCATCATGTCCCAGAAAGAAGGGTGCCGGGAGGCACCTGGTAGCCAGGTGGCCAGCAGCCAGGCCTCCCATTCGCCCTCAGGCGTTATGACCTGCGGATTGAGCAGGTAGATCGCCGACTCATAGTCGCCTGGCGCCCCGATCTCCAGCGCCGCCAGCAAGTATTCCGCCCGCATATAAATCGGGTCTTGTCCGGGGCCGTACACAAAATACATATCGTCTCGGATCGGCGGAAGGCCTTCTGACTCTTCGAGCCAGATGTCGATCCAATCCTGATGTCGGACACGGAACCACTCGACCTCGTAGGTCGACCAGAGCTGCTCCATGCGGGATGTGGTGCGACGCCACCCGTTGGTCGTCGTCAAGAACGCGCGGTAGGATGGGGGGAGCGACATCCCCAGACGCGCCTCCAGACCGGCCAACTCAGCCTCCGTGGCACCGGGACCACCTAGCCAAGTGGAAGCGAGGACATCGGGAGGCAGCATGGCGCGATAGTCCGAATCCTCCAGCCATTCGTGACTCCATCGCTGCAGAAATGGCTGCCAGTCGTAACTGGTCATCCGCTTTCTCCACTCTCCAGCATGTCTCGGCGATCCCGGGTGTTCCCAGCGTGTCTCGGGGCTCGCACCGGAACGAAGCGTACGTTTCCTAGCACGCACCGCCTAGATGCTTGTCCAAGGTTGCGTTCAACCAGAGAATAAGCGGGCCTATGCACCCCCACGATATTCCAAGCATCGAGCCGAAACTGGTGTCACGCGCGGTTGGCAGTCAGGTCCTTGTCTTCCATTTCCCACGCGTGATCTAGCATGTGAAACGCGGTGTGCCGAATCAGATATCGCAGCGGCCAGGTGCGGGCTGGTTTGCCCTGGGCGTGGAACGTCCGAATGGCCGTGAGATAGGCGTCGCGGTACGCGCTCAGGCCCTCGTCCGTCAGCAGCGTGCCTACAGGCGTGCGCAGCAGCCCGAGCTTCGCAGCCATGTCCTGCTCCGCGCCTAACGTATGCCCGACGATGCGGTCTCGATCCCGCCCGCCCCCGCGTGGACCCTTCTGCAGCTCCGCCGACACGCGCGCACGGACAGCGTCGAAAAACGCCCAGCACGCCTGCAGCAGCGTCAGATCACGTTCCAATTCGTCGCTCGACATAGCTTGTCTATCGAGGCGCGAGAACGCGAACGAGATGCCCCAGAAGTCCGTTGAGCTCATGCCCGGATAGTGCTCGACCACGTCGACGGTGGCGCAGTTAGTGGCGAGGGCCGCGAACTCCGCACCCATCCCCGCCAACTGTGCCACCGGTGCGTAGCGGGGAAGGTAGGCGTGTACCCGTGCGATCGCTGCCTCCTCAGTCTTCGCGCCGCGCTCGAGGCCGGGCCAATCCGGTGCCACCGCCACCACCCGCTTGCCTTTCGGGCCGAGTTCGAGCGTCACCCGCAGTATGTCAGCCATCGCTCCTCCTCGCATTAAATGTTTTGCAGTCGCTCATCTCGCGCAGCTGTGCCATGACCCCATTGTATCTTGCAAATCGGACACCTTGCGTCCGCATTTCTGCGGGCCCGTCTCTCGTGCCTCCAAGACGGACCGGCCCTACCTGCAGTGGCTCACGTCATTCTCGCTCGTAGTCTTTTCAGACGGTCTCTCGCCTCATCTGCGCACGAGCAATGCGCCGGGAAGGATGCGCGCCTCGAAGCGCGTGCCGCTGATCACCTCGCCGTCGAGCTGGGCGTGGATTGGCCTGGCTGCCTCCAGAATGATGTGCTGGACGCGGGTATGCGTCACCTCCGGCTCGCCAAGGTGCAGCCCCTTCTCCACCTTGGGCAGCAGGCGCAGCGCGCGGCCAAGCGGCGGCTTCCACATCGTGCAGAGGTCGAAGTAGCCGTCGCATGGGTCCGCGTGGGGATTGATACGAAAACCGCCCCCATACGTCGGCCCGATGCTCACCGCCGCCAACGCGAAATGGTGCCTATCGCCAGGAGCCTGACCGTCGTAGCTCACGGTAAGCTCGGGGCAGCGATCGTAATGCAACAGTAGCTCGTTGAGTGTGGCGGTCCAGTAGAGCGTCTGCCCGCGCAAGAATGGCAAGCGCTTCAGCCGCTCTGCCGTATGAGCGATGTTGGCGTCGATACCCACGCCAAGTGCGTTGAGGAAGTAGCGCCCGTTGACGATGCCGACATCCATCGCCGTGGGTGTGCCGGTCAGGGCCCGCTCCAGCGCGGCGAGCGGATCGTGCGGCAGGTGCAGCGCCTCGTATGCGTAGTCGTTGCCCGTTCCCGCCGGGACGATGCCAAGCGTCACGCGCCGCCCCGATGTGAGGATGCCCTCGGCTGCCTCGGCAATCGTGCCGTCGCCGCCAACGATCACCACGTCACGGCCCGACTGGGCGGCCTCTCGCGCGATCCGCACAGCATCGCGCGGCGCCGTCGTGAGGCACAGATCGCCCCGTCCACCACGCAATGCCCGCTCGATAGACGGGCGCAGATGCCTCGCCCGCCCATTGGCCCCCATCGGATTCAGCATCACCACCGGCGCAGCCGCGGCGCGTTCTTCGAGAGCCTCGTCTGGCAGCGGCGTTTGCGGTATAGGCTCGCTCATAAGAGTACACCTCTTCTCGGCATCGAGATGCCGCACGTCATCGTGCCAGGCGCATAACGTTCGCTTACCCGAGACTGTGGCCCCCAGTGTACCCCTTTACAAGCGCCACGTAAAGCATGAGCCTGCGCCGCGCCGGTCACGTCGCCATTGTCGCCGCTTTCATCTCTCCGCAGCATCGCTCCTGGCGCCACTCCAGCGCGAACCCGCGCGGGCGAGAATGACGTCACCACGCGCACACTCCTCGCCTGACGCGGCATACAGCGAGCATGTCACATGCGACCGTCGCCCGCCCGTCTCCACCACGCGCGCCCTGATTGTCAGCGGTCCCGCGCTCGGCGTCGCCCGCAGATACGTCACGTCGAGCTGCGCCGTCACATACACATGCGGATTCTCCACCGAGATCGGGCGACCCTCCGCGCGATACGCCGATGCCACCGCCGTCGCCGCCGCGTGGCAGTCGATCAGCGTCGCGATGATGCCGCCGCTCACGATCCCCGGCGCGGCGACATGGTACGGCTGCGGCTGCCACACACAGATCGCCTCCTGCTCGTCATCAGGCGACCAATAGCTCTTGATGCGCAGCCCATGCTCGTTGGCCACCCCACAGCCCCAGCAATGCTCAAACCCGATGGCCGCCAGTTCCTCTTGAAACGCTCTCTGCTCCATAGTGCCGCTCCCGCCCTTGTCCAACACTCTTATGCCAGAAAACAGTTCGTCTATGTTCTCCCACAGGGCAACGATGCAGTCTCTCTTACACGTCTTGCACCAGCTCGAAGGCGTGAGAAAGCGCCATCTGCCAGCCCCGATCCTCGTGGCAAAAGACATTCGTCAGCATGACGCGACTGCTCCTCGCGCTCCCGTCTGATAGCTGCAATCGCGCGACTTGAACTCCCGTGAGGACAGCCACCTCGCCAAAGACATGGATTTCTATCGCTTCACCCCCGATCTCGCTGATCGTGACAGGAAAGCCCACGAGCGTCGCGATGAATACGTCTCGCGTCTGGTCGGGTTCTCCAGGCGAGCGCCCGACAAACCTGGGCGAAATGAGGGCCGTGAGCGAAGCAGCATCTTTGGCCTGCAGCGCCTTCCAAAATTGCTCCTGCATGCGGAGGATGTCGCCATGGACTGGCTGGTCAGGATTCATGCGCTTACTCCTCTCACTGCCTCTCTACTAGAAGTGGTTTCAAACGTCCATATGCAGGAAAAGAGCGCGAAGCCATAGGATGCGGAGCGTGACGGCAGTGGTCATGCCGTTTCCACGCCTGCTCGGCGCACTGCATAGCGCAGAAGCACATTGTCAGAATGCTCCCAGGTGCGGACGTCGATGAGCCGGAGCGACGCGGGCAGTTTGGCGGCGAAGACGGAGACCCCTGCTCCTAAGACCAAATTGCCGATCATCAGATGGATTTCATCAATCAGATCGTGCGCCAATAGGTCGTTCCAGAGCGTTCTGCTCCCGGTAATCAGAATGTCTTTGCCCGGTTGACGTTTGAGTTCGGCAATCTTTTGATGCGCATCTGCCCGTCTGAAGATGGAGATATTGGGCCAGTTTCCTGTCAGCGTGTCTGAGACAACGATGGTAGACACAGACGCACCCGCCTGGCTGAGCTCTCGTTGTTCGGGGGTCCATTTCTCAGAGTTGGGATCTTTAGCGACCTCAGGCCAGAAACTGTTGAAGAGCTGAAAGGACACACGGCCAGCAAGCGTCACGTCGGCGCTACGAAGCAGTTCGGCATTATATGTATCAAAGACGCCTCCCATCATGGGGAACATGACGGAGACCTCGTTGTCGGGCCCAGTGTGATACCCATCCAGTGAGACGATGTTGAAGACAATGATTTTCCGCATGCTAACCTGCCTGCTCCGTTTCTGTTGTTCCACACCCTCTCAATCAGAGAGTCAGTCATTCGTTCTCCTTCCACCCTGTCGATGTGGTCATTCCCCACCGGATTTTCTTAGACGATACGTCTCGTTACGTGATCGGTGGGGAAGAAGAACCAATGAAGCCACAGGCTAAATGCATCTCCGCGCGGTAGCTCTCTTTTAGGCGTAGCTTCATACAGAGTCCGCTCGGATTCTTAGCGTCCTCCATTATGCAGCGCGGCGCGGCTCCGTTACGAATGACATGGTGAGCGCCACTACGCCAAGCGCCACCGCGGGCATCAGGAATAGCCCTATGCTTGCTATGCTGAGGAGGGCTTCTCCGCCGAGAGCAATGGTCGCTACCACAAGTATGAGCCGTGCGGGAACGGACGGGCGCAAGCCATCAGCGATAGCCCCGATGGCGATGCCCAGGAGCGGGACGCCGAACGCGATGAGATACGGGTATTCAAATGGAGTGAAGCCAGGATGCAGGCTTATCGGCCCGGGATCGCGTGAGTCGCCGTAGGGTTGCAGGTACGCTCCCAGCCCGAGGAGGAGCCCCCACCCTCCGGCGAGAAGGCCGCATAGTACTTTGGTGCGTTTCTGACCAGACATCATCGCTGCCCTTCCTTCCCGGTCACTGGAGCATCAAGCGAAACGCCAACTGCCCAGCCGGAAGCTGTATCACCTGCCCGCCATCTATCGCCTGCCGCTCGATGTGTGCTGCCTACCTTCTACCCCCTAGCTCCATACTCCCCCGCGAATTCCAGCGCGCCTTCCAGCCCCGTCCGCAGCGCCTCCGTCGCGCTGGCGAGCGAGACACGCACATACTCCGCCGTGCGCGAGCCAAATGCCCCGCCCGGCGCCACCGCAATGCCCCGTTCGCGCACCAGCGCCTCGGCAAACGCCACGCCGTCGAATGGCGCCGCTCCATCCCTTCCCGCGACCCGCGCCAGCAGATAAAACGCTCCCGCTGGCACATATTCCGGCAAGCCATGCGCGCGCAGTATCCCCACCGCCAGGTCGCGCCGCTCGCGATATGTCTGCGCCATCGCCCGCACGCAGTCCTGTGGT
>DASVOW010000501.1:0-3902 GCA_036383155.1 Ktedonobacterales bacterium | reverse complement strand
AGCATGGGCTACTACGACGCGAGCCTTGGCACATTCGTCAACCCGTGGATTCCTCCTAGCTCGGGTACGCCGATCTATCTGGCGGACGACGCGCTGCTGGCGAGCGTGCTCTCGCGCAAGCAGTCCAGCGCGATTGGCAGCGCGACGATTGGCTCGCTGCTGACACGGCGCGACGGGGCCGTGCCGGTGGTGCTGGACATCAAGGAGCTGGTGAGCACGCACCTCGCGATCATCGCCAGCACGGGAGCGGGCAAGAGCTACCTCGCCAGCGTGGTGATCGAGGAGCTGATGCGGCCATACAACAGGGCGGCGGTGCTGATCGTCGATCCGCATGGCGAATACAATACGCTGCAAGAGGTGGCGAATCATGCGGCATTCGCCGAGCCGGAGGCCGATGAGCATGGACGCCAGCGGCACCGGCAGCGCTACCGCGCCGAGACGCGGGTGTATCTGCATGACTCGGTGAAGGTGCGGCTGAATACGCTGAGCCTGGGCGACCTGCGCTACCTGCTGCCGGGGCTGACCGAGAAGCAGCACCACTTCCTCGGGCGGGCGTATGACGCCGTGCGGAAGATGAAGAAGAATCAGCCGTGGACGGCGGACGACCTCAAGAACGCCGTGATCGCCGTGGCTCGCGACAAGAACGAGGAGAGCGGCGACGATAGCGGCAATAGCACGGTGGCGGCGCTGAGCTGGAAGATCGACGAGCGGCTCGGCGACAACAGCATGGTGTTCGATCCGTTCCAGCATCTCGATCTGCGGGAGATCTTGAAGCCGGGGCAGTGCACCGTGCTGCAGCTCAACGAGATCGACGAGCGCGACCAGCAGGTGATCGTGGCGACGCTGCTGCGCCGTCTCTATAACGCTCGGCTGGATACCGAGAAGGGCAAGGCGCATCCGGGCGACGAGAAGCATCTGCCGTACCCCGTCTTTGTGCTGCTGGAGGAGGCGCACCACTTCGCGCCGCACGGCGGGGATGTGGTGACGACGAACATCCTAAAGCAGGTGCTGGCCGAGGGACGCAAGTTTGGCATTGGCGTGGGGTTGATCAGCCAGCGACCGGGCAAGCTGGACCCCGACGTGCTGAGCCAGTGCCTGACGCAGTGCATCATGCGCATCGTCAACGAGGTGGACCAGAAGAGCGTGGCGACGGCGGTGGAAGGGGTCGGCCGCGATCTGCTCGACAATCTGCCGTCGCTCTCGAAAGGGCAGGCTATCGTGGCGGGCAGCGCGGTGAATACACCGGTGATCTGCCGCGTGCGCACGCGCCTGACGACGCATGGGGGCGAGAGCAAAGACGCGCCCGCCGAGTGGCAGCGCCACTTCGCGCAGGATGTGGTGGCGACGCGCACCCGTGAGTCGGCGCCGCTGCTGCGCGACAATAATCCGGTCTCAATCTTCAAATCCTAAGTGGTGCATCCGGCAATGACATTGTAGAATGGGGACAACTCCGCTGGCCGCTATGAGGGTGAGGTGGTCCCATGTCCCTGCAGGTGCTGTGCCGGTAGCGTCGAGCCGAGAAGGTGTGCATGCCCCCCATCCGTCTGCTGGTCGCCGAGCGCGACATCACCAGGCTCTGCGTGGACGCCATTGTGAACTCGGCAGACCCGGTGCACTTGGGCCAGGGTGGACTCAACGGCCAGATACACCAGGTCGCTGGGCCGCGGCTCCGCCGAGTCAGCCAGACGCTGCGTGGACGACCAGCAGGCACCGTGAAAGTGACGCTAGGGTATGGGCTGCCGGCTCGGTATGTCCTGCACACCATTGTCCCCCTGGCCCATGGCCCGACCGCTGAGGAGCAGGACCTCCTGGCGCAGTGCTATCGTCGGTGCTTGGCCTTAGCCAGCCAGCGCCGATTTAGCACGCTGGTCTTTCCTGTCTTGGGTTCGGGCCAGCGTGGCTTCCCTTTCCGATTGGCAGCCACCATTGCCCTCAGCGAAATCCAGCGCTACCTGGAGCACGACGCCATCTTGGACCGTGTCATCGTGACGATCTATGATGCCCGAGGCTATGATCTCAGCCTTCTAGCCAAGGAACTGCTGGGGTATTACATGGATGAGGGGTGGATGCTTGCCGGTGCATGGGATAACCCTCTCCACTGATGGCCTCGTCCGCACCATGAAACCCGGAGCGCTCTTATCGGATGTGCCACTAAGTGGCTCCTTCCCAACGGTTGCAGTCTCCTATAGAGGCTGGATGGCGGAATACGTCGCGTGTCGGGCGGTAGCTTGTGTTGCAAGCCCAAACGTCGCATCGCTTTGACAGGCTCACGCGCCGCATGCTACACTCCCGCGCGACACCCGGCTTCTGCCGGGCGCGATACCTCCCTTTCCGCTCGCCAGGAGACCTGCATGACCGCGATCTGTATCGCAAATAATAAGGGCGGCGTGGGCAAGACGACGACCGCCGTCAACCTCGCCGCAGGGCTGGCCCGTCTCAATCATCGCGTCTTGCTCGTGGATGTGGACGGTCAGGCCAATGCAACGTATGCGCTGACCGGGCGTGTCCACCCGGTGCCCTCGCTGTATGATGTGCTGGTGGGCGACCGCAAGCTGGAGACGGTGGTCTGGAAGACCAACGAGGAGAACGTCTGGATCGTTCCCGGCGATGGTCGCCTGCAGAATGCCGATGTGGAACTGGCGTCGCGTCCGGGGCGCGAGTGGCGACTGGCGCGGGCACTGAACGGCCAGGAATACGACTATATCATCATCGATACGCCACCGGCGCTGGGCGTGCTGACGCAGAACGCGCTCGCCGCTTCGCATCGCGTGTTGATTCCGATCTCGCTGACGGAGTTTAGCTTGATCGGCATGGATAAGCTCGAATCAACCATCGAGGATCTGCGCGACCAACTGGACCTCTACGACCTGGAGATCGCCGGTGTGGTCGCTACCTTCTATGAGAACACGACGACCGCCAACGACACGTGGGGCGTCCTGGAGAAGAAATTCGAGGGCCGGCTGCTCGAAACGTATATCCCGAAGAACCTGGACCTGGAGAAGGCTCACCGGGAGAACGAGAGCATTCTGAGCTTCGCGCCGAATAGCAGCGGCGGGCAGGCATATATGCAGCTCGCCAGGGAGGTAAAGCGCCTTGTCCCAGCGCACCCGCGCCCGTACGACCGGCGACGCCACAAGCCGGCGGAATAAACCGGCCTCCCAGACTGAGCCGGCGCAAGCAACACAGGCGTTATCCGCGGAACAGCCAGATGCTGAGGCGGTAGACTCAGTGTCAGGCAGCACCGCCAGCACTGGAGACGCGGCGCCTGCTGGAGAGCAGGCGGCAGCGACTGAAAGCGCGTTCGCGCCGGAGACGCTGGCGCGGACGTTGCGCGCCGTCGCCGCCGAGCTGGAGCGCGACCCGGATCTGGCGCGGCGCGTGGCGCGTGCCGCCGCCGAGCCTCCATACGACGCGACTGCGATGCCGCCAGTCACTCATGTGGCAGAGGCTGCAACCGATGCGCCTGAGCAGGCAGTGGAGGCGCAAGCGAAAGGGAAGCGGGCTGGTCGCACGTTTCGCCCACGGCTGGTGACGGGGTTGAACCCGGACCTGGGGCAGGGCGTGGTCGATCCATTCGCGCTCTACGCCAGTCGTGGCGAGGATGGGCTGCGCGCCGCCCTGGACGAGCTGCGCCTGGGCTCGCTGCGCGCTATCGTGCGCGAGCACCAGATCGATCCGTCGGGCAAGCTGGCCCAGCAGAACGATGCGGAGAAGCTTCGCGCGGCGATTCTGAAGGCGGCGAGGAAACGCCGCCCATAAGCTGTGTGATACGACGCACAACAGCGCCTGCTGTAGTTGTGGTGGTTGGAGGCCGTGCTCGGAATCACAGGGGCGATCATACTAAGTTCGCTGGGGTGTTGGCACCTGCGCGCGACGGACCTCACCCCCTGGCCCCCTCTCCC
>DASVOW010000500.1:0-13884 GCA_036383155.1 Ktedonobacterales bacterium | reverse complement strand
GGCTGAGGTGAAGACGCAGCCGGACCTCTCCTCTAACTGATGCGGGAGAGACCTAACCCCCTACTCCCTCGCTGCGCTCCGCGGCTGCTCCGCTCCCTTTCGGTCGCTTCTCGGCCAGAGGCCAGAGCCTGGCACCCACTTGGCACCCATTGGCGTCGCTCGCGCATCCGCTCCCTCGAAGGGAAGGGGCCGTGTGGCGAGAGTTGTGGCGGACGCGGGCAGGACAGCCGGGATGTGGGTAAGGCTGGGCTTATACCATACGTTTCGGTCGATGCCATCTGTGCTCTCCGCCATGAATGGCTGGAGCACGGGCGGGGACCAGGCTTAAAAGCCCTTGCAGACACCAACAACCTCGATTGAACTGGTATTGCCAGTCGCGCTGAACGTGAACAAGACGACGTTAGATGAGGCCGGCTTTGCGGGCGAGGGCGAGGGTCTTGCGGTCGACGCGGAGCTGAGCGGCGTCGATCATGGTGTCGTCGACGACGATGGCGCCGAGGCCCTGCTCCGCTCCGGCACGCTCGTAGGCGCTGACGATGCGCTGGGCGCGAGCGATCTCCTCGGATGTCGGTGTGAAGGCTTCGTTGATGACGGGGACCTGGGTGGGATGGATGGCCCATTTGCCGTCGAAGCCCATGTGCGCGGCCATGTGGGCGTCGCGGCGGCAGGCATCGAGGTCGCGCACGGCGATGGTGACACCGTCGAGGCAGGTGATGCCGGCGGCGCGGGCAGCGGTGATGGTCTTGGCTTTGGCGTAGTTGTAGTAGAAGACTTGCTCGGCGCCAAGCTCCCTGGCACCGATGTCGCCAGCGAAGTCTACGAGACCGAATATGAGGCCGCCCATGCGGGGTGTGGCTTTGGCGATCTGCTCGGCGTGCAGCACACCTTCGGCGGACTCGATCAGGGCCTCGATGGTGATGTGGCCGATGGGCAGGTCGATATTTTCTTCGATCTGCGAGAGCAGACGGTCGACAAAGAGCACGTCTTCGGGGCCGTTGACTTTGGGGATGACGACGCCGTCGAGATACTGGCCGGCGGCTTCGACGACATCGATCAGGTCGCGGTAGAAGAATTTGGTGCGGACGTTGTTAGGGCGGAAGGTGCGGAGCTTGTTACCAAAGTCCAGGGTGCGCAGGGCCTCGATCACCGTCTGACGCGCTGCGACTTTTTGGGAGACGGCACAGGCGTCTTCGAGGTCGAACATCACCTGATCGGCATCGGTGGCGGCGGCCTTTGCCATCATCTTGAGCGAGTGGCCGGGACAGGTGAGCTCGCTGCGGCGCACGACAATGTTGTCGGAGTCTTGAGGTGTGCTAGACGTTGTGGATGCTGGTGTGTCTGCCATCGCAGGTGTTCTCCCGCATATCGGTGTGGACGTGCCAGTCGATAGACCAGGCTGGCAAGACGGGGATGCGCGCATGGGAGCGAGTCACCATGCGCGCCTCAGCATATCACCGATGGAAGGGTGCGCCTAACCCGCACCTCCTCTTCTCCTGGAGGGAAGGGGAGGTGCGGCGAGCGAATGCGCCTGTGTGTGAGTAGTCGCTAGGCGTAGCGGCGCTCGGAGTTGGCGGTGGGAGTGTGGGTCGGATAGCGTGACACACCTTGGGGTGTGGTGTTGGTGCGCGGGGCGGCCCACTCCGTCAGCCAGCGGTCCATCGCCTGGGCGCGGTATTGCGCCTTCTCGGAGCCTTTGATCTCGTTGCATTTGCGATGGGCGGGCACGAGATTGTGCGCGGCGTGCTCGCCACCATCGGCCAGCGCGACAACGTGATCGAAGGAGAGGTCTTGCAGGGTGACCGGCTCATGACAGATGGCGCACTGCCAGCGACCATTCTCGTCTACTGAACGGTCGAGGATGTGCGCCAACTCGACCGCGCGAACCGAGCCAGGGGAGCCACGCCGTCGCGCGCCGCTATTCAGGCGCAATGCGCGCCGACGTACGATGTCGATCATCCAGTCATCGAAAGTGGCGGGCCAGGCGAGATTCTCGACGCGATGGCTGGTCGCCGGGCGTGTCTGGCGCGCAGGAGCGCGACCGTCAGTACGGCGCAGCTGCTGCGCGTGAGGCGCGCGCGGCTGAGGAGCACGTGTGACGTAGGGTGCGTGTGTCGTGTGTGTCGTGTGCGCGGAATGTTGTGGCGTCGGGCGCGGTGGCACGGCGGTGCGGCGGGCGCGTACGGGCGCGTGGGGAGCGGATACGTTGGAAGCGCGCGCCGGTGCTGCTGTACGACGAGGGGCAATATCGGGAGACGATGCGGCAATCGCGTCACCTTTTGACAGGCGCGGCACAGGAGGGAGGATGGCCGGATGGCCGGGCCACGCACTCCATGCGTTCCAGGTGTTGGCGGGGTGAGCGCCGTTCGCGGCAGTTCTAATGGATTGAGAATAAGTAGTCTGGCCAGTTTGCACAAAGCGAATAACGAGTCCACCGGGGGGAGCAGTCGTAAATCCGTTCGGACCAGGCCCTTGTGCCTGTATTGTTGTTCGCATACTCAAATGTATACACTCTCCGCTTCTTCCACACCACCGATCCTGAGGATAACGAGAGGGGGCGCTGTGCGCCGGTAACATTCGGATCTCGGGTATTGGGTTGTGGATTGTCTAGTTTGTCATTGGGGGTCGCGCCAGCTCACAGCGGTCTCGCGGCATTTCGTCCCTGTCGCGCCGACCGGTCGCGCGCAACCAGCCCTTCCTCTTTAGTATCGCGCAGTCATGCCTGTTTTGTCAAGCAGTATACCGTTTTAGACTTGTCTGCTCGTCTGCTGTTCGCCGTCTTTTTCGCTCGACGCGCCGGTCGCTGCGATTGCGTGTGCGCCGGTGACGGAGATGAGATCGGCGACATGCAGGCGCAGGTTGAGGCCACGCTGGCCGCCGTTGATATAGAGATCGTCGAATGCGAGGGCGCTGTCGTCAATGTAGACTTCGAAGCGTTTATCGAGCAGCGCCAGTGGTGAGATGCCGCCGACTTTCAGCCCGGTGAGGCGCTCAGCGTCGCGCTGCAAAGCCATATGCGCGGACTTTGCCCCGACGGCACGCGCCACACGGCGCATATCTAGCTCGTGGTCGCCGGGTGTCACTACCAGCAGCTTGCGGTCAGCGTCCGCCAGCACTACCAGCGTTTTGTAGACGCGCTCAGGTGAGATGCCAAGCAACTCGGCCACTTCTTTGGCCGAGTGGATGGTGTCTGGATACGTGAAGGTGGTGTAGGGGATGTGACGCGCGTCCAGCGCCCGCATTGCGTTTGTCTTGATATTTTGCTGCTTCGCCATTGCTGCATCCTTCTCTATGTGGCCAGGGATCTACCGAGAGATGTACATTAGTGCAGTCCGCCCCGTTTGGGGGCGATTGATGTATTTTGACGATTGATGGAGGACAGAATAAACGTACATCCACTGCGGCTGCGGGCGCAATGAAGGCTGATGGCTTGCACAGGCGTATGGGGGACTGGGGCGTACTCCTGTGATTGCCGGAATCGTTGCCGGAATATTGCCGGAACATTGCCGGAATTCTTGCCGCTGCTGCCGGCGTTTGCGGCAAGTCTGCTTGAATTGCGGGTTGGATGCGGGCAGGCGACGTTGCAGTCAGCCCCGTTTGGACGAGATGTTGCCGGAATTGGGGGCGCGGAGGGTGATACGTCGGTCCGGCTGCGCCGGTCCAACGCAGAGGTGCGCCGCTGCGCGGCGACCAGCAGGATCAACCCGGCCCAACCGTAGCTTTGCAGCGTCTCCACGCCAACCGGCACGACCAGGATTCACAGGGACGGCGATCTGAAGCGGCAAACCTGCTATGCTTTCGCTTCAGTCTCAGCCAGGAAGGTGCAGGCCAGCGGCCGATGACGAGCAAACCGGGAAGCAACAGCACCGCTTCCGCATCAAGCGGGCAGCAATGTGGCCTTCCACTTACCGTCATCCGCATCCCAACACCACATGATGCTGTTCGCTGAAACACTGCAGAATTGGGACGGCACTGGACCCAGTGCTGCCCAGGCGGTCGTGCCAGGTGCAAAGCGATACGCCATGAATTGGTCAGGTGCCGACCCTGCGTCGAGCGGGCAGGCGGCTAGTGCCGAGCCATCCGCTCCGAGCGCGAACGTTGGGCATGTTGTGGACGTCTGCGAATCCTGCCCGCCCTTCTGCTGACACCAAGCATCGCATTGGAAGTGGGTGGTGGACGTCAATGCGGGAGTTTGTCGCCAGGTGTTGCCTGTGTCCGTGCTGCACATGGTGACCGGAGGCTGACCTTGCAGCCCGCAGAACATCCACGCCTTCCGGCTGGCAAGCCACGTCCCCAGGCTGATCTGCCCAACCAGCGAACTCATCTGTGTCCAGCTCGCTCCACCATCCAGGCTGTGCCAAAGCGCGCCATTGTCGGTCGCCGCGAATAGCTCACCACTTGTTGGGCTGTGCCAGAACTGAAACACAGCGTCCCGAGACGTCAGGCCGCCTGGATGCAGCTCACGCCATGTCTGCAGCCCGTCGCTGCTCACGACAAACGCCAACCGCTCCTGATTGGCTGGTCCGGAACACGGCGCGCAGAAGCGAGGTGGCAATACACTTCCAAGCAGCGCTGACTGCGGTTGACCGGCAGGCGGCGTAATGATCGTGATGAGTGCGTATGCGGTACCTGCATCGGTATAGACCGAAGAGATGCCCATCCAGCCAGGCAGTTGTTGCCAGTGCGCGCCGCCGTCCCGTGTGTAGAAGCTCATCCCGGCGAGATCGCCGGCCTCGCCCGATCCCCACCCGACTGCGAACACGGCAGCCTTCGTATCATGCCGATCCGCGACCATCCCACAAGACCCCGGCTGCTCAGGTGTCGTCGGGTGCACTAGGCCGGCTGCATGCCACATCGAACCTTCGTCAGTCGTTGCCCAGATCTGGAACGATCCGTTGCCCGAGCGGAGACAGGCCCAAGCATCATCGCCATCCAGTGGAGAGACTGCCACGGACCCAAGGCGAGGGTCAAAGCCCGGCGGCAGAGCGACGGGACGAAACGCCAGGTGCGGCACCGGCGTGGCAGTTGCCATTGGGGTGGGAGCGCTCGCTCGAACACTCTTTTGCGCACCACAGGCAGCCGTAGAGAGTAGCGTCAGCACCAGCGCGACAAGATACACCCCACGTCTCTGTATCTTGAATGCGCAACCCCTGTGTACATCGTCTGGTCCCATCCGTAGATCCTCCCGCTCCCATACAAATCGTAAAACACAGCCAGCATTCAGGCTGTCCGACCGATCATGTGTCGCACTCAGCCGCCCAGCAGCTTGTTTGTGTCATAGATAACGACTTCCCAGGGGTTGAACACATGCGCATTCAGTGGCCCCATCGCGACCACAAAATGCCCTATGACCTGGGCTCCCCCCACTCCTGGCACTGCGAATTCCACCGCTTTGCCCAGTGCGCGATCATAGGCCGACGGCATCATCCCCTGGACGCGCATACCGATGGCCCGCGCATTGGCGCCATACAAGACGATGGAAAGCGGATACTGGCTTTCAGCTCGCGCGATAGGCTTCAGCCTGGGCGCGGCGCTCATGAAAGCGTCCAGTTCGTAGAGTTGATTGACATCGGCGGATGGGGCGGTGACGACAAAGAGCGCGCCATCGGTCACGGCAACACCAGGGTTCTGGTTATCGTTGAGCCGAGACAGCAGGTCGGGCAGCAGCGGCGCGAGGGGCGTGAGGTCACCCTGCTGGCCCGTGGCGAGGTCACGCACTGCCATGGCGCCAGGCAAGGTGGTCGCAGTCGGGTCGGGGATGTAGACGAGGTAAGGCCACGAGAAGGCCAGCAATCGCGCATGCTGCATGGCTACAGACGCATCGGGAAATGCCGATTGCCTGCCGGTCGCGATATCGATCGTGATGATCCCGCCGTTGAGCATTTGCCGGACATAGAGGCCATGGTCGAAGAACGTAGGTCCTCCTGTCGCATCGGCACTTAGCCTGATCTGGCGAACGGCTGCGCCAACACTGAGATCGTAGACAGACAGCCCATTACTGCTATCGTAGACGATAGAGCGTCCATCGGTCATGATGCCGCCGAACAGCTGTGAGGCGCTCGGCGCATTGAGCAACGTCACCTTGCCTGTGGCGATAGTCCAGAGCGCGAGGCGGGCGCTCACCTGCTGCGAAGGGCTATAGAGCTGGCCGACGAGCGCGGAGCCGTCAGGCAGCAGCGCGGACGGAATGAAGTTCTCGCTCGCATCCATCTGGGTCGAGGCGATGTGTGCTACGAGGCCGGTGCTTCCCCAGGCGCTCGTGGCGGGGACGAACTGGAATCCCGGCAGCGTAGCCTCACGGGGCGTAGTGGTGGTAGCCACGGTGGCTGTAGCCTGAGATGTCGGCGATTGCGTGGCGGTCACCGACGGCGACTGCATGCCCAGACGGCCAAAGATTTGGGCGAAGGCCAGCAGCAGCAGGGCGATCGCCGCGACGGCGCCCAGGCCACCAAACTCGCGCCGGTGCCAGATCGCAGAGGGTGCAGGAGTCTGTCGCTCCGCTGGCGCCGTGCTGAGTGGGCGCGGATTGCGCCCGAAGCCGTGGAGCGGCTCCGGAGTAGGAATGGCGCGCAATGCCAGCGCAATGTTGTCATACTCCTCGATGCGTGTGCGACAGGCAGTGCATCCAGGGAGATGCATGTCGAGACGCGCTTTCGCGGCGTCATCCATAGCGCTATCGCGCCAGGCGGAAAGATCGCTCGCGCTCAGGCCGAGTGCGCAGCCTGCCAGTGGCTCAGTCGTCATTGCGCACCCTCCGTTCGCTGGTAGCGCTGGCGAAACTGCTCGCGGGCGCGGCTGAGTGTCACACGCGCGTTGGCTGCCGAGATATCCAACACCTGAGCGATCTCAGTGAAGCTCAGCCCGTAGACTTCGCGTAAGGTAATCGCGGCGCGCAAGCGCGGCGGGAGCGCGAGCAGCGTCGCGTGCACCTGATCATGGAGCGCGATACGCATAGCGGGGTCGCTCGCCGACATGATCTCGGCGTCATCGTCGAGTGGCTGGAGGTTCCGGGTAGACCGTTGGCGGCGCTCGTTGAGCGCCAGATTCGTCGCGACACGCCACACCCAGGTTTCTGGTCGCTCATAGGCGCTGATCTTGCCAATATGGCGCCAGGCGCGCAGAAATGTCTCCTGTGTCAGATCTTCGGCAGCCTGCTGATCGCCGAGCACGCGCCAGAGGTATCCATAAACACTGCGCTCCAATCTGGAGAAGAGCGCGTCGAACAATGCTTCGAGCGTCTGCGCGCGCGGATCAGCGCTCGTCGTCGGGCGTGCTATCGCATCGAACAGTAACAGACGCCACATGTGCAGATGGCACCATATCCCCATCTTCCAGCCTGTGGCTCGCTGCACTACAGTCTCCACGCGCCTGTTCTCCTGTCGCCACTGCGTCCTAGCTCAGGCGAGTTCGGACGGGGGTCAGCATCTTGGTCGCGGCTGTGGCGCGACTTCGTCTACCTCTGCTATATATGAACACCCATGAGCCGTTTTTTTGTAACAATCAGTAGAAGCGGTTTCGAAACAGTGGCGAGATGAATTAGTCTGATTGCATAGGCAGAATTCATCTCACCGACAAACAATGGGGCTTCATCCGGCCGCTCGTACACCTCTGGCTTACTTGGGACTCGGCGGTTGAATCCGCAGCTGGTGC
Source organism: Ktedonobacterales bacterium (assembly GCA_036383155.1). Taxonomy (GTDB): domain Bacteria; phylum Chloroflexota; class Ktedonobacteria; order Ktedonobacterales; family JADMIN01; genus DASVOW01. The sequence goes on along the minus strand of DASVOW010000500.1, from coordinate 6,237 downwards.
CCGGCAGTCAATTGGCAGTCAATTCGCGGGTTAGGATCGGGCGAGCGTGTGCCGGTAGTTAGCGGGTGTTTGCATAAGAAACAACGTTCTATATGAGCAGTATAGATCGGGAATGGGAGGTTGTCTGCGTTTTTTCTCGTTTGTTTGTCGTCGAAAATTCGTCGATCACTCGTCTTTTTTTCGTCGATCACTCGTCGAAAATTCGTTTTTGACTCGTGCGAGGCGAGCGGTGATGGGGATAGTGGCTCATTTCGTGGTGGACTTTTCATAGGGCGAGCCAGGTGATTTCATTTATCAGGTCAATCTAGGAAAAGGACAGATGGCTTCTAGACATGCCAATACCACAACGAAGGAGCAACAACAGGAGACTCAAGCTCGGCAGAAGGTGGGTCTGGTGGTGCTGGACGCGGATCCTCGCCACGGTGGCAATGAGTCGCTTCTGAATGCCGCTTCGCATTCTCACCGACAGCTCCTTCTCGGCGGTCAGGATCGTCTGCCTCGTATCCTTGCGCTACTGCGAGATGATCTGCGACGGAGAAGACAACGCCGAAGCGTTAGACCACTGCCCGGTGGGAGTAGAGATCGTTGGAGATAGTTAGGCGCGTCGTCTGGCCGCTCACCAGTTCCAGCCTGCAAGGCCAACAGGGACTCACCTCCACCGTCTCAGATGACGCTTCGTCAGCGCCTGCTCCCTCACGGAGCGGCATAGGCGCTTCCAGGTGGTGAGCCCCTCTGGTCTTTCTTGGCGCTCAGGAGAGCGGGCCTGTGTCAGGGAAAGAGCTCTTGCTGGATCACCTTCGCCAGGTCGTTCGCAGGGGCGGAGCCGTCGGGAGCGACATTGAGATTGACGAGCACGATGGTCATCGCGCCGCTCTGCGGCTGGTAGCCGGTCCAGCTCGTGTAGCCGGGAATCGAACCGTCATGCCCGAGAAATCCACCGAAGTCTATCAGCCCCAGCCCATAACACTGGGGCTTCCCAAGCCAGAGGGGGACGCAGATCGCCCACGTCAGTCGCGCCTTCTGGGTGGTCGCACTCAGCAATTGACCGGTAGCCAGGGCTTTGGCCCAGACCTTGAGATCGTGCAGCGTCGAGATCATCGCTCCTGCCGTCCAGGCGCCCGAGGGGTTCCAGTCAGTGACATTGAGGGTCGGACCACGTCCAGTAAAGTCCGTGCCGTACATGTAGCCTTGGGCGTGTGGAGCGGGGATAGCTGAGGAGGAGAGAGGCGGCAGACCGCTCTGATGCAGGCCCAGCGGCCCGAAGATGTAGCGCTGGAAGGCCCGCTCGGCTGGTAGGTGGGTCAGCTGTTGGATGATCAAGCCCAGCAGGATATAGTTGGTGTTGTCATAGTGCCAGCCCGTGCCGGGGGCAAAGTATGGCGGGTGCTTGAATGCGATGGCCAGCAGCTCTTTAGGCTGCCACACCTTGTAGGGATCGGCTAACAACGCCTGGTCGAAGCCTTCGTCCTCAGTATAGCTGAAGAGCCCGCTGGTCATATTGAGCAGCTCGCGGATGGTGATGTGCTTGCCATTGGGCACTTCTGGCTGGTAGGTGCTGACTGGGTCATCGAGCCCCAGCTTGTGCTGATCGACCAGTTGCAAGATGACGGTGGCCGTGAACGTTTTGGTAATGCTGCCAATGCGCATGTAGTTGTCGACACGCATTGGCTGCCTGCTGGCCAGGTTGCCGATGCCCAGGGCGGTGGTCCAGCAGCCCTGACCCGGATCATTGACGTAGATGATCGCCCCAGGAATGCGCAACTGCTGCATCTTGGCGAGAAGCAGCGGCTTGAGCTTGGCCGCAAAGGCGGGCTGGCAGGTGGAGCGCACTGGGGCAGCCTGAACAGGCGAACCGACTGCCGCGGCCGAGAGCAGCAGGGAGACCAGCAGGGCGAACGCGAAGACCACACGATGGAGGCGATGAACAGGTTTTGCTCTCATCAGAGTACCTCCTTCTTTCAGTGCAGCGCGACGATGAACCAGATGCACGTAATGCCGGCAGGCGACATCAAATAGAGGCCGACACTGATCGGGCACCGGAGGCTCTCGCTGGAATAGAAGCGAGGGATCTCCGGGTCGCTGGCCCGTGGGCCGGGAATCATTAAGATGAACCAGCGTGACAGCAAGAAGAGGATCGCGTGCGCTACCCCGACACCGATCGTAGGCTGCGCGCCGGAATGCGCGCTTGCGATCTATCGCTCCAGCGTGTCGCGAGGAATGTAGCACCTTCTTCCTGCGTCCGCCCCGTCCGGAGGGCAGAAGGGCGACTAACTACGGAGTGAGTCTGTAGAGTGAGTCTGAGGGGTGAGTCCGCAGGCTCACCCGGAGGAGAGGATGAGGCAGCATAGCAACGATGCCAACTGTATCGCGTTGTGGTGTTGGCAACGAAGAAGAACCGATCGAATGTATACCACGAGATGAGACGCCATCAGTGATTGATGGGTGGAAGTGCAGGTGAAATCGGGGGTGAGGCGGCGGGCGGTGAAATAGCGCGCATGGAGTGGCTGTGGGTGAAAGTGGGCTGCTACTGGGGAGGCTACAAGTCATCTGGCCTTGTTGACATCCTAGGGGCAGAGAGTCAGAACATGCTGACATCTCCATCTGGCTCCTCCGCAGAGGTCGCACCAGGATGTCACAGGGCCAGATGACTTGTACTATCCGTGTGCTTTGGGCGCAGTATAGCAAGGGGTGTCAACTGGCGTCCGCCTCGTGTCTGTGCATCGTTCGGCTCTCAACCGCCTGCACGCGATCTGTGTGCAAGACACGCCATGAAGGCAAAGGCAGCGAATCCAGTCAGGGACCGAGGTTCAGGCGAGGCTGATCAGCCTCAAAAAAGGTGCAGGGCATTATGCAGGAAGACGTACCCCAAGATGGCTACGAACGCTACGAAGAGCAGGAAGAATATCAGGAACATGATGAGCATGCCGCCCATCATCCCGAAAGTGCGCTTCTGCATCTTCTCAAATCGCGCCCGCTCTTCGGGTGTGGTGGCGTAGCGGAATTCCACCCGCACTGGCTCTTGTCGCGCCGGTTCATTCGGTTGATTCACTGCAGCAACCTTTCACTCGAATACGTCCAGTGTCATTATATGGAGTAAGCGAATCTTTTCAAGGTGCCCGCATGGTGGAGAGAGAGGCCGGCTTCACTTAGTGCGCCTAACAAAACTGGGGTGGAGGGGGAGCTTGCAGGGTCGACTGGACCTCGATCCAGGGAACGCTCGTTGTGGCATGCTCAACCATTTGGGCCGAGCCCGCTACTCATAGATCTGCCCCAACCAAAGCAAGATCGCTAGGTCCACCCAGGAACACTCAGACAAGTCGGTACCGTCTCCCGACGCGCTGGCACACTCGAGGAAGGTCTGTGGGTCGAAGTTGTACCAACGATGGCCGGTCGGGGAATCGATCCCATAATAGCGGTAGGGATCGTTAATGGTGCCGCTCTCGGCCATGCGGTGCAGGTCCGCGATCTGGTAGTGCAGCATCTGCATCTAGTGCAGCATCTGCCGGAGGGCTGCAAACGGGTCGATTATGGCCGCCTCCTGGCCCATGATCACTGCCTCAGGGGGATCGGTGGTCTCCAGGCAGGTGGGATCGAAGGGCGGTGGCTCTGTGTTGAGGGCACCGGCGAGTATGTGCGCAAGCAGTCGCCACGTCGCCGGCTCGTCCTCATGGGCGGCCGTCAAGCGGGAGACAGCACGCAAATACTCCTCAAGCGAGCCAGAGTAGGCGCCTGCTTTGGGCACAAGCTCGCGCACGAACGTGAAGAAGTCGCCTGCAGTGCTGATGTGGTCAAGATCCATATGATCTCCCTCTCCTCTTTGTGTTCCTGTCTTCTGGTGGGCTGACCATCCGCCAGCAGCTGAGAGCGCACCCCAGCGTCAAGAACGCCCCATGGATGTCGCCCCGGCGCTCGTAGCGCACTTTGAGCCGGCGGAAGCGATTGAGCCACGACAAGGTGCGCTCGATCACCCAGCGGTATTTCCCGAGCCGCTCGCCTCATGCGCTGTTCCGCGGCGCCTCGTCCCGCGCCGCCATCCCGCGATGATCGCGTGCGGCCTTTTGGCGGACTACGACGAGCAGGGTCATGCGGCGGATAGGCAAGAGCACAGGCTGTACTGTGCTAGAGGCTGTGCCTGCCCCGCGGAGGGTCGAGTCACACGAGGATATCTCGGCTACTTCGGCGCGGCATGCGCAGTGTAAAGGCGAGCGCGAGCAGGGACGGCGGTGCGTAGGACGCCAGAAGGAGTGAGTATGCTATGTGGCGCAAGGACACCTCGTCCCAACCGTATCGCATGTGCATCTGGTTGACAAACTCTCCGCTCGACGCACTGCCCAACCAATGTTCCGCTAACGCACTGGCAATGGTCAGCAGCGGGAGCAGGGCGGCCCAAGCCCAGCGGCGCGTACGTAGCGCGGCCACGGTGGCGAGCACGATAGCGATGACCGTCGCGAGTACGCTCACCAGCAGCGCGACGACCCCGTACAACGCGCCGACGGACAACAGACAAGTGGAGCAACTCTGCGAGAACAGATTGACGAGGAGCGGCACCGCTCCCAGGGCGAGGAGGGCGGCAATCGCGATGGCGCGGATAGCGAGCGTCATGATTCCTCCAGGTCTAACCCGATGTCGCCCGCGCCGACGAGCGAGGGGTCCGGGCGCGGATACGAAGAACATCTAACAAAACCGTCAACGGTTGAGCGCTTGCCAGCAAATGAGCGCACAGCCGAGGGAAAGGAAGCCCTGATGGATGTCCGCGCGGCGCTCGTAGCGGATGGTCAACCGGCGGAAGCGGTTGAGCCAGGCCAGCGTGCGCTCGACCACCCAGCGATGTCGCCCCAGGCGCGCGCTCGAGTCGCTGCCCCGTCGGGCAATGCGTGGGACGATGCTACGTGTGCGGCAGGCCTGCCGACAGCGGGGGTAATCATACCCTTTGTCAGCATGCAGCTTGGCCGGACGTCGTCGCGGCCGCCCGCGCCCACCACGCGGTTGGCGGATGGGTGGGATGGCGTCCAGCGTGGTCTCCAGCAGGCGCGAATCGTGGACGTTGGCGCCCGAGAGCGTCACCGCGAGTGGGATGCCGCCTCGGTCGACCACAACATGGCGCTTCGTGCCCGGTTTGCCGCGGTCCGTTGGATTCGGCCCGGTCGCATCGCCCCCCTTTTGGCCGGCACACGCGCTGAGTCCAGCGAGGCACGCGACCAGTCGAGTTTGTCGGCCTCCGCCAGCTGCTGGAGCAGGGTGCGGTGCAGGCGTGCCCAGACCCCCGCCTGCTGCCAGTCGCACAGGCGGCGCCAACAGGTCATGCCACTGCCACAGCCCAGTTCCTGCGGCAACAGTTCCCAGCCGATACCGCTCTTGAGCACGAACAGGATGCCAGTCAATGCCGCGCGATCATTGATACGCGGCCGGCCACCTTTGGGCTTGGGTGGTTCTGGGGGCAGCAATGGCTCGACCACTACCCACAATTCATCGCTGACAAGTGGTTTACTCATCCCTCCAGTCTAGCACCAAGTTTTGTTAGACGTTCTTAGCATAGTGGAGAAGGCGTATGCAAGTCCTGGGTGGGGTGGCTCGACCCGCTACCAAAGTACACGGACCGAGATGAAACTCGTATCATCACTTCTTGCCTGGCTGACCCACGCGGCCCGCATGAGATAGGATTCCACGACAGGCGCGTCGGTCTGTGTAAGGCGGCTCTTAGTCGTAGCACCGCGAATCCGACTCGAGCGGCTCACCGTAGGCGCGCCTGAGCGCTGCCAGCAGCAGCTCATTGTCCTCGAAAGACTCGCCAAAGAAGTCACACAGCACGAGGAAGTGTTGCAGAGAACGCTCCACCCACCCCTCGAGCATTTCCCCCTCATCGTCGTACAGCATATTGCCCTCGTCGTCGAAGACACCATGGTCAAAGGCCTCCATCCGCGGCGCCGGACGGGCAAAGAGCGCAACCAATGCACTATATTCGTATGGCTTTGTGATGACCGAAGCTGGATCATCGGAGTCACTCTCATCAAGGTCATCCAGAAGATCATCAAGGTCGAAGCCGCGTTGGACTGGATGCACGTCGTCGAAGACGAGACACAGGTCCTGCTCGCCGTAGGGCGCCTCCCGACTGGCAGTGATGAGCGCCGCAAGCGTGTTGGCCGTGGCCAGGATCTCGCCAGGCTCGTTGCGCCGGCCAGCGGCACGATCCGTCATCGTCATGGCGTCGCTCCCCAGATCATGGCCGCCGATGAGCGT
>DASVOW010000499.1:0-13538 GCA_036383155.1 Ktedonobacterales bacterium | reverse complement strand
GTACTTTTAGCATGCCCTCTAACCATGCGGCCATCCATTCGCCTGAGAATGCGATGCGATTCTGTACTTCATGCACCTGTTCGAGCAATGAGAGGTCGTAGATGTTGAGTGGAGCACTCAATTGCGCCATCTTGCGCGTCTTTTCTTCGTTGGAGAGATCTGGGGATGCCAGCAGCGCTGCGAGTGAGGCACGCATCTGATCATCGTTGCGCTGGCGGTACTCGTCCCATTGCTCGAGCTCGTCTGTGAAGTCATCGTAGGCGGTCGTGGAGGCCAGGATGAGTTTGCCAACGAGGTGGGGATAGCGATCCGCGAGACGAAGAGCGATTCTGCCGCCGTAGGAGAAGCCGAGTAACGTGGCGGGGACAAGCGACAGTTGCTGGCACAGATGCGCGAGGTCGTCGACTGCAAGGTCAAGGTGATAGCAGGTGGGGTCATTGAACTTCTGTGAGCGTCCGCAGCCGCGCAGGTCGAACAATGTTACGCGCATATAGGTGGCGAGTGGCAGCACGAACGGGAGAAAATAACTGTGATCCCAGTCAGGCCCTCCATGTATGATGATTAGGTCTGGTCCAGTAGCGCCGAAGCGGCGCACAAAGAGCTGTACGTCCGGCAGTTGGACCAGACCCTCGAAGGAAGGTTCCGTTGGAGGATCGCCGGGCGACTGGTTTAGGCTCATAAGATGACTTCTCGCATACTCGCTTTGCACGGCTGCTCGTGCACGTGTATGCTCGCTTCCGCTCAGATAAGGCTCCAAGAGTGGAAGGTGGAGCATACACGTTAACTTCTCAGGGTGCGGGGGCTATCTTCTTTGTGCGCCCGGCTGGAGACGGGGCCGCTGGTTTGGCGATTTCCTGCGGTAACGTTTCGATATAGGCCTCGAGGGCGGCGCGATCCTCTGGCAGCAGGGTTACCTTGAACTCGTGCTCCAGCTTGCCTTTATGAAGTGCCGGCTCCCAGCACGAGCGCCGCGCGCATAGATATGCCCCGCGCCCTGACTTCTTGCCCGTCGGGTCTAATTCGACATGCCCGTCTGGAGTGCGCACGATACGGATCAACTCGCGCTTCGGGCGCACCTGTTTGCATACGATGCAGGTGCGCTCTGGCACGTGGCGCTGCTTGAGCTGCGGCTTACGTTGCTTCGCGGTCGGTGGCGACGGCGGATTTGGCTGTGTGTTTGGCATAGAACTGTGCGCCTTTTGTTAGCCTTCGACGGATGCCTCTGGTGCGTCGGCGGTTGCCTCGGCGGCAAGCACTGGTTCGTCTTTTTCGCCTGGGCGTGCTACGTCCACGCGCCAGCCTGTGAGCCGTGCGGCGAGACGTGCGTTCTGCCCATCCTTGCCAATCGCGAGTGAGAGCTGGCGCTCTGGCACGACAACGAGTGCGGTGTGGTCAGACTCGCGCAGCTCTACGCTCAGCGGCTTGACGGGGCTGAGCGCGTTCGCCACGAACTGCGCTGGGTCAGTGCTCCACTGGATAATGTCGATCTTCTCACCGTTCAGCTCTGTGACGACGTTATTGATGCGCGTGCCGCGCACACCAACGCAGGCGCCGATGGGATCGATGTTCTCTTGCCGCGCCCAGACGGCAACTTTGGAGCGGCTGCCAGGCTCGCGGGCGATGGCCTTGATCTCCACCTGCCCATTGAAGATCTCTGGGACCTCAAGCTCGAAGAGCCGCTTGATAATATTACGGTGTGTACGCGAGACGAGTGCCTGCACTCCGCGCCCGCCGCTGCGCTTGAGATCGTAGACATAGACGCGCAGGCGTTGGTTCACGCGCAGGCGCTCCCCTGGAATTTGCTCCTTGGGGTCGAGGATGCCTTCGATCTTGCCGAGATCAATTACCCATGCGTCTTTGTTGCGCTCATCGCGTCGTACCACCGTACCGACAACGAGATCGTCGAGCCGGTCTTTGAACGACTCGAAGACATAATCTTGCTCAGCTTCGCGGATGCGCTGCAAGATGATTTGTTTGGCTGTCTGCGCCGGGATGCGGTCGAATATCTGCGGCGAATCGACTTCCATATGCTGCCCGAGCGCGGCATGCGGATCGATTTGCTGCGCCTCGCCGAGCGACACTTCCTCGGCAGGATTGCGTACCTGGGCTACCACCCGCTTCGTGGCCCACACACGCACCTCGCCGCTACGCTCGACCTCGATGCGGATATTCTCGCCACCGCCCGTGCTCTTGCGGTAGGCCGCGAGCAGCGCGTTGGCGACTGCTTCTGTGACGACGTTTTGTGGTAGACCCTTTTCGTGCGTCAACTGTGCAATTGCTGCTTGATATTCTGTTCGCATAGTGTTTCCCTCCGGTGGGTATCCCTTGAGGATCTCTTCAGATTCCTTCGCGCCCAACCGCACGTGTCGTTTCACACTCAACGGAAAAATACGAGACAAAAGGCCCCAATAGATAACGCGAAGGCGTGAGCTTGCCCACGCCTCATTTGCTTACTCTGATACGACCGCTCGGCTACGGTCTCTTGTATGGAGCTCGCTCCGCCCCCAGCGGAGCGAGCCGCCCACCTTTCACCAAAGGAAAAAGTGGGCGCTAACCCACTTTCCCTGGCAGAAATCCTCGGTTCTTGCCCTCAGTATATCACCTGGAGGGGATGCATTTCAAAACCAGATCGGGGATGTGCGGGCGTGTCATGATGCTGCCCGGTCGCCTCGATTGACGCTTGGCTTTCATGCCTCGTATAATCGAGGCAGCGCCCAGCATTTTCCAGGCTCGTCACCTACAGGCGCCACGCAAAGGAGCGTAACTCAATGGCTATACAAATGGCTGCGGAAGAAAAGATGCTGCTGGAGATGGTCCGCGAATTAGCACAAGAGAAAGTTGCGCCGCGGGCGGCCGAGATAGACGCGCGGGGCGAGTTTCCCTGGGACATGAAAGAACTGCTGGCGAAGCAAGATATCCTGGCGATGCCGTTCCCTGAAGAGTACGGTGGCCTGGGGTCGAGCGAGCTTACCATTCTGATGACCATCGAGGAACTTTCGAAGGCGTGTGCCACTACAGCGTTGATCCTGTGCGTGCAGCAACTGGGTGCGCTGCCGATCCTGCTTGCAGGGACAGAGGAGCAGAAACGCCGCTATATTCCGAAGCTGGCTAGTGGCGAGTGGCTGGCATCGTACGGGCTGACCGAGCCAGGATCGGGATCGGACGCAGGTGGGATGCGGACGCGCGCTGAACGGCGTGGTGACACCTATGTGCTCAATGGGCTGAAGCACTTCATCACAAACGCGGGCATCGCTCATGTGAACACCGTCTTTGCTGTGACTGACCCCTCTGCTGGCACGCGCGGAATCAGCGCCTTCGTCGTCGAGGCGGATCGCCCAGGGTTCCGGCTGGGTAAGGTCGAGAACAAGATGGGCATCCGTGGATCGCAGACCGGTGAGCTGGTGTTCGAGGACTGCGAAATTCCCGCGGAGAATCTGCTAGGACGGGAAGGCGATGGCTTTAAGATCGCGCTGGCGACCTTAGATCGCACGCGACCGGGAATTGCTGCTCAGGCGCTGGGCATCGCTCAGGGGGCGCTCGACTTCGCGGTACAGTATGGCAAGCAGCGGGTGCAATTTGGGAAGCCGATAATTGAGAACCAGGGTATCCAATTCATGGTGGCCGACATGGATATCAAGGTTGAGGCGGCGCGACGCTTAATTTACCACGTCGGCGAGTTGATGGACTCGGGCAGCGCGCGTTTCAGCCGCGAGTCGGCCATTGCCAAGACGTTTGCCTCTGACATGGCGATGGAGGTGACCAACGATGCGATCCAGGTACTTGGTGGCTATGGGTACATGAAAGAGTTTCCGGTCGAGCGGATGATGCGCGACGCAAAGATCTGCCAGATCTACGAGGGTACCAATCAGATCCAGCGTCTGGTGATTGCGAGGTCATTAGCATCATGAATAGCAGGGAGATGGCTGGCGAAGGGCAAGGGGCGGCGGATGCAGGGCAACGTCCACTCTTCTCCCTAACTCTGCATGGCGGTTCACTCGACCTTTGGCCGGATCGCGCCACGCTTGGGACAGCGAGCTATCCACTGGCAGAGCTGGTGCAGGCTGTACTGGCGCCTTATCCGGCTGGTTCGCCTGGGTCAGTCGGTCTGGGAGTGCTATTGCGTACTCGTGATGGGCGAGCGCCACTGTTCATCCCTGAAGATATCTCCGAGGCGCAACGCTTCCTCGATATGATCTACGTGCGTAGGCCCGACTTGCGGCTACTGTCTCCTGCGTTCCCGCCACCATATCCACCATATTATGTTGGATATCCGGCTCAGCCCCCACACCCGTCAGGCATTCCAGAGAGCGAGCGGGTGTGGGCGATGCTATCACATCTGAGCGTTTTCTTCATTCCGTTGTGGTTTCCGCTGATCGTTTGGCTGGCCACTAAGCAGACGATGCCCTACGCTTCACGGCAGGCAAAGCAGGCATTCTTCTTCCATCTGATTGTAGGCGGTGTGATGCTGCTTTTCGTGGTGCCAGTATACGGGATCACTGTTTTCGGCATGCTTGGCTCAATTGGCGCATCTTCGAACAGCGGTCCAGTGATGCCGTTTCCGCCGGGCTATTTCTTAGGCTTTGCGCTCGTTTGGCTTGTCATTATGCTTGTCGGCATCACGAATATGGCGTTCGGTATCTATGGCGCGGTGCAGGGGTACCAGGGCAAGCCATTCCACTATCCATTGCTGGGCAGGGTGTGAGATACGCAACGGTAACACGCCAGTGTGTGGGCGTGCGACACTATCGGGAGGGTGGAGTATGTCTGGCGCGAGCATTGGCGATGACTCCCCGCTATCGGTCAACTTGCGAAGCGGCGGCGATGTGCTGATCTGGCCGGATCGCGTAACATCTGGGGCGGAGGTCTATCGTCTCGTCGACTTGACACGAGCGGCGGTCGTCTCGGCACCAGTAACCGCCAATGTCGCCGTGCCGGGTGCGGGGCTCGTGCCAGCGCTGTTGCTCCAATTGCGTGACGGTCGCGCGCCGCTCTTTGTTCCGTCTGATCCGCCCGATGCTTCGCGAATGTTGGCGTCAATTCTCCATCTACGGCCCGACCTGAGCGTGGATGGTGATACTAGCCAGGGCCTGGGTGATACTGTAACGCCACCAGTACGTCCTCCTGTCTCTCAGAGTGATGGGAACGGCTATGCGAACCACGGGACAGTACAGTGGGAGGGTATTGCTGCCACAGACCGGCTACTTGCCGGCCTTGCCCATCTGAGTGTCTTTTATGCACCGCTGCTGGTGCCGCTCATCCTATGGCTCGCGCTACGTGGCGGCTCGCTGTATGCTTCGCGGCAGGCAAAGCAGGCATTCTTCTTCCATATACTGGTGCTTGCCCTGGTGGCCGTAGTCATCATTCCTCTGTTGGTGGTGCTAGTCATCGGAGGGCTCACAGTGGCAAATTCAGGCGGACTACACGCTGGCGGGGCGACGCTCTCGATCTCATCACTCATATGTGGTGGAGCGCTGATGATTGCACTTGCTATCGCGCTCAGCGCGTACGGTGTGTACGGCGCCGTGCAGGCGTTCATGGGTAAGCCGTTTCATTATCCGCTACTTCGACGCCTGTAGGTGTAATTGGTGGTTGGTCCGGACCGAACAAACGAGGAATCGCGAGCAGACAGAGGAGGGTGAGGACATGGCACTCTATGTCGATAGCGCGTATCTGAAGGATGTGGAAGAGGTATGCACTGGGTACCCAGTGGCGGGGGTGACGACCAATCCCACGATCTTGCTAGCAGCTATCGAGCGCGGTCAGCGATTGAACGATGTGGAGGTGCTGCGCCATCTGCTTGACCTCTGCTCTGGGCCTGTCTTCATGCAGCCGACAGCTGGCGATGCCGACGGGCTGCGAGCGGCGGGACTTCGCTATGTGGAGGTCGACCCCGCGCGAGTGGTGCTCAAGTTGCCGATGAGTGCAGTTGGCATGAAGGCAGCAATGCTGCTAGCGCGAGAGAACATGCGCCTTTCCTTTACCGCAGTTGCTACTGTGGCCCAGGCGTACTGTGGCATGTTGGCCGGTGCCGCATGGATTATTCCCTACTTTGGACGTCTGCGGCGATCAGGAGTCGATCCGTGCCAGGTGATCACTGATATGGCCCGCGTGATGTCAAGTCAGACGGGAGCAGCACGCATTCTGGCAGCAAGTGTTAAGTCGCCCGGCGATGTCGTGGAGGCATCGCTGGCAGGCGCGCACGATGTCGCGGCGCCGCCAGAGGTGATCCGCGCTCTCACCGAGGATGCGCTGAGTGAGGATGCTGTCGCACGCTTCGCTGCCGACTGGGTGCGCGTGCAAGCGGCATTGAACCTAAATTAATGTTGTTCTAAGGAGCTTATTGAAAGCGGAATGATCGTAGCATGGGCTCGAAATACGTGGAGTTTGTTTGGGTAAAGCCAGAGAGCGGAGCGCTCAGCAGAAGATCATAGGTGTTCGCGCCATGGTCAATGGTAAGCACGCGCAGCTCAATTTTGAGCGTGCTATTGCCTCTAACCAGTGTTATAACATAGTCATTCTCAAGCCATATGGCGTTATTATAGGTCTTGCGCTGACCTGAAGCGATGACCTGCGGCACAACGCCATTGAAACCGTGTGCGATCTCGTCGAGGTGCTGTTGTAGCTCAGTGGCAGGCAATGCGTTGGAGGTTGTCACTTTGGCAGAGATATCTTTGCCATCAGTGAATGACATTGTGTGCGGTGCGCCTGCCGGGGCATTTTGGCGCCAACTGGAAGGATACGCGATGCTGAAGTCGTCGTTCAGGAAGCCGGAGAAGCCTTGAGCAAGCGGGGGTGTCGGTATGGCGGTCTTTTGAACTGCCGTCGTGGGCGCCGCACCGGGCAAGAGTGAGGGCAGCCGTTGTAGGCCAATGAATGTGGGAACTGCCAGAATACATAACACCAGACCGAGCAACAGAAGATTGAATGTCAGGCGACTCATGCCGGCGATAGCTTGTTGCGGGCGGCGCCTCGCTGCAGGGTACACGCGCATGTCGTCAGGATAACCTTGAGGTACGGGCATTGCCGCTATCTCTTCCAGCGGAACCACTGGCACATAGTGCCGCGAACTGGAGAGTGGACCCGAAATGTGCTGACTCGCGGAAGGGACACCGACGATATTCCAACTTCGCGAGGGCGAGCCCAACTGGGCTCTGGATGGATCACGCCCTGCTTCGGTATCTGGAGAAGACACGCCCACTTCTCCGCGCCTTGTTTTTTCTTTCCTTCCTCTTCGAGAGCGATTTCTTTCTTCTCCAGTGCCGATGGTAGCGCGATAGCCAGCCTCCCAGGCATCATCGATGTCGGCTTGAGACTCGACCTGTTCCTGGTCATACCGCTGATCGAATGGAGCTTGGTCGGCGTAGGCATTATACTCGCCGTACGATGGAGGTAACTGATCATACCCCTGGACACCGGCGGGGCGCACCTGGGCAAAATTCTGCGACTGCTCCTCAATCAGTGGCGCTTGCTCATATACGTGCCTACCCTGTGGTGCTGATTGTTCGTAGACCTGCTGCTGGCTATAGGCCTGTTGCCGGTATCCCTCGTACGTTGGTCCGTCCTGCTGGGGGTGCGATGGAGATGGGACGTTTGGCGCTGCTGGATATTGGGGAAATTGGGGCTGTACCGGTTGCTGCGCATCACGTTTTGCCACATTTTTACGGATTGGGCCGGAGCTGAAACGCGTGCGGATTGGCAACCAACTTTTCCGCACCTTTTGGTTGGGCTGAGGAGAAGACGGCGCAGCCGGAATCCTATCTCGAGTCGCCTGGCGTTGCGCCTGAGCGCTAAAGAAGTCCGCAAGAGTGCCGCCGCGACGTTTGGCTTCGCCTTTGTGCACGTTGTCCTGTGGGGCGTCTTGGTCATGCTCAGCGGCACGACGCGCCGCTCGCTGTCTGGCGCCTTCGATCCGTACATTGGGTTGGCGCTCTTGCGAGGAAAGCGGTGCGCCGCAGCGCTCACATATGGGTCCGACGCGCACATTTGCGCCGCAGTTCGGGCACCTCATCTTCCACTTTCCCCCTAGCGCAGTTGGCACCGGTGCGGCAGTGTTCTCGTTTCGTGGTTAGCCTGGCTCGTGCCGCCAATGCCGACGCGACGATTATACGCCCTGAGCAGCATAGTCGCCAGCCGAGTAGCCAATATACACCTGAGCTGGCATAGTTCGTGCTTAAGCAAAAAGTGCAGTGGTATGCTGGATGGAGGATGAATAGTGCGCCAACAACAGCAGCCTGACAATACGCGTAAGATTGATCTCCCTTCCTCAGTCGAAGCTGAGGCTATGTTTCCCTCGACTCGCCCATCTCGGTCCACCCATGTGCCTAAAGACGTTGACAGGAAGGAGATGAAGCAGGGAGAGGTCTCTGGCAATTTGGTCGCCCTTTCGCGGCTGCTGACTATGTCTCAACCAGCAGAACATCTCGTTTCAACGGCGCTGCTTGTGGCGGCGCGCTTGTTGCCCCAAGACTGGGTGCTGTACCTGTTTGAGAGCCTGGATTCAGGCACGTCGTTACGGGAGATCAGTGCATCAAACGGCCATCGGGTGAGCCAAAGGCAGGACTTGCGGACGACGCTCGGCTTCGGCGAAGCGATTGACCGGCAAGTCTTGAGCGAGCGTGTACCAGTCCGGACAGAGCAGCTGGTCTGTATACCACTGATCGACGCGACAGGCGCATTGGCTGGAGCGCTGGCTGCAATGCGAGGCGCTGAGACAACGGGCTCGCACACCGAGGTGGACGATGCAGTACTCGAGGTGATAGGTGCACATCTGACCACGCTGCTTGCACGTGCTGCTGAAGAGCGTTTGAGCAGGTCTTCCGCGCTGGTGCTGGAGGCGTTGCCAGGCCTCGCGTTGCCTTTAGAAGCTCAGCCTCTTGCTCGCGAAAACAGGGCCGGCCGTGATGCTGCCATTCTTGACGCTTCTTATGCTGGGCGCGAGCAGCTACTCACTAACGCAGCGGTCGCACTCGATAAGGTAGTCGCGGCGGCAGGCTATGCTGAATCTGTTTTGGCGATGGCGTTCACTCGTATGAGATCAGGCGAGTGGAGATTGCTCCGCGCAGGTTTGCCCGAAGAAGAAGCGGCACCGGTATTTTCAGATGAGGTGATGTCCTCTATCACGCGGCTGGCATCTCGGAGCTCGCGTGGTACTATCGAGCCACTCAGCGTTGGGCCCGCAAATAACCCAGATCTATGGGAGGCTCTTGCGCCGCTACGCACTCGTGTTGCAAGGCATACTGGGAACGAGGTGGCCCATCTTACTTTGCTACCTATTATCGATGCTGGGCAGCAGGTAACGGCATGGCTCTGTATGGCTGGGAGTGTCGCAGCGAATGCGGGTATGGGTCAATTGAACTTGCTTGCTACCAGTATCGCAGTTGCCACGACTGCCGGAGTGAGAAACCTGCAGTTGGCCGAGACCGCGCGGGCGGAAGGGCGCGCGCGCGATGCTTTCATCTCGCTGACGGCGCATGAACTGCGTAGTCCGTTGACGTCTATCAAAGGCTATGCGCAGCTCCTCTTGCGTCAGGAGAAGAAGCACCCTATCCCTGAGCCGATGTTGCGTTCGGTCGAGTCTATCGAGCAGCAGAGTGGGCGCATGGCCGAGATGGTGGGCGAGCTGCTGGACGCATCGCGCATTACCAGGGGCGTGCTAGAGGTTCAGGTGGCCCCGGTAGATCTGGTACCGCTGGCACAAAAGGTCGTAGAGCGACGTGCAGTCCAGTTCCCGCAGCACACGATCACGTTTGCTACAGAGGAGGAATCAGTGGTCGCATTTGCGGACGCCCAGCGGGTGGAGCAGGTGTTGCGTGACCTCATCGACAATAGTGGGCATCATATGCCCAATGGAGGCGATGTGACAGTAGCGCTTTCGCGACAGGATGGTATGGCACTCTTCACTGTGCGCGATCAGGGTATCGGCATTCCCGAGGGAGAGCGTGAACGCATCTTTGAATATCTCTACCGTTCCTCACTCTCAGAGTACAAGAACCTCTCAGGTTTAGGTCTGGGGCTTTATGTCAGTCGTCATCTCGTCGAGCGCTTTGGGGGTAGGTTGTGGCTGGAAAGCTCGAGAACCGCTGAGCCAACGGGCAGCGAATTTCAGTTCACTCTGCCTTTGGCCAAGCCGTCGATGGACAATACGCAGCAGCATCAGCACGCATGATTACTCAGGTGATACTTCTGATGCTGGCCACTGAGATGCTGTCGATGAGCCACGTGCTTCCATCATACTGTGTAACGACCAACGTGTAGTTCATCACAGTATTCGGCGCATTAGCTCGCATGACGTGAACCTGGAAGGTTACTTTGCCTGCACCGTCGTTTTCAGTGCCGACAATTCTAATACTCAGCACTGTGCCAAACCGTGCGTCGTCGGTGCGCCAGTCAGTGGCAAGCCCGCTTTGTGCCGTCTCATCGTTTCGGCTGGCTGAGACAAAAAGCCAGGCCTGTGCATAGTTGTGATCGTGTAGCGCGGCGAAGTACCCGGTTATAGTTGCGCTTGCGGAGGAGCGATCCGGCGGTGCCGCGGCACGGATTACCATGTAGGCTGCGATCGCCCCAACCATGGCGAGGCAGAGGGCGATAAGTGGCAACCACGGTGCGTGAGAGAATTTGGGCCATGCGGTTACAAGATTGCGGGTGCTGTTAGGTGCTACGTGTGCAATGCCTTCTTGACTGCTCGACGTGATAGCGCGAAGTCGTGTAGAAGTGGCACCAGGTTGCGACGAGTCGAGAGTTCCCGCTTGCAGGGATGTCTGGCTTACATGTGGCGGTGAGAGCGGACCAAATGAGGGTACACTTGCTTGGGCGGGTGATGTAGGGCTAGTTGTGTGCATGCCTGCGTAAGGGTTGGGTGGCTCGCTAATCGCCTTCGCGCTTGGCCCTACTGTGTATGGATATGGACTGAGTGGTTCGGCGTATGGAGGTTGCGAGGACGGTGGTGCCGGTGTTGATGCAATGTAGGAGGCATGGGAACGTGGCGCTGGCATGGGCGCATCTATGGCCTGGACCAGTGCCCCTTTGAATTCAGCCATGGACCGGAAGCGATCCGCAGGGCGCAAGGCGAGTGCGCGGACGATTGCTGCGTCTATGCGCGGGTTTACGTCTGGATTTATGATAGCTGGACGGACCAAGGCGTTATCCAATGCTACACGCTCTATCGCTGTGGGCGGAATGTGCCCCGTCAGGAGGTGATAGAGGGTCGCTCCCAAGCCGTAGACATCGGACCATGGGCCTGTTTGTCCGGCAGTCGAATATTGCTCCGGTGGGGCATAGCCCTCAGTGCCAGCCTTGCGCACAAATGTCGCGGTCATCTTCGCGCCGGGCAGATGTTCTTTGGCGATGCCAAGATCGACAAGTACGGGATGGCCCGAAGGTGTCACAATGATATTCGCCGGCTTCACGTCGCGGTGCAGAATGGGTGGTATGCGTGAATGTAGATACTGGAGCGCATCGCAGATAGGCAGGACCCACTCAATCACCTGGCGTTCTGGCAATGGGCGTCCACCAAGACGGGTCAGTTTCTGCTCAAGGTTCTCGCCTTCGACGAAGTCCATCACGAGATAGAGTCGTTGCAGCCACTCGAAGTGCTCTCGGACCTTGGGAATGTTGTTGTGGTCAAGCGATTGCAGCCAGAGGCTCTCAAGCTCGAACTGTTTGCGCGCTCCGCTTGATTGATCGAGTAGCTCTTTCAGCGCGAAAATATTGTGCTTGCTGAAGAGCACATCCGTGACCTGATAGACCGTGCCGAGGCCGCCACGCCCGACAACTGCGCTGATCTGGTAGCGCGAATGGACGATCGTTCCAATAGGTAATATCTGCGCATCGCTCCCAGGCATAGAGCGGTGACCTTTCCACCACGCCTCCCCACGCAGCGTGCTGACTCGCACGCCATGGTACCGAGACGGAGAACCGTTTCCTCGGCACCTGCCGCCGAAAGTATACCGAGACAAGAGGCAGACGTCAATCTTTGCAGTACGTCTAGCGTGCATCCGCTAGCTCGTGAGGTGCTTCACTATGTTAGAATGAAAGATAACGCTGCGAGAGCAGCATATTTCTGTCCACAGACTTTTCACGATCTTCGTCGTTTGCGGTGGGGTCTTACTCATCCAGCTATAGAAGGTATGCGGCACCGTATGCAGCTTCCTCAGACAGGTCTCGCACATACGCTCGCTTCGGGGGGTGATCGAGCGCGCCATCTGCTTGGGCGCATCATCACGCGGCAAGTAGTCAAGTGGCTCTCCGTTGCTACGTCGATCAGCATGTTTATTGTGCTGATCACTGGAACACTTGTAACGACTACCAATTCGGCGCAGGGCTGTGGCCCGTCGTGGCCTCTCTGCCGCGGGCAATTCATACCACAGTTCGCCGTCAGCACAGCGATTGAGTTTCTGCATCGTGTGTCGGTGACTCCCGCCACACTGCTGATTCTGCTGCTCACGGTCGGTGTACTGGTGTATTGGCGTGATCGGCTGGAGATCCGCATCCTTGCGCCGTTGATGGTTCTGTTCCTCTTCGCCCAGGCAGCGTTGGGTGCCCTGGCGGTGATGTATCCTCAAACACCGGCTGTGCTGGCATTGCACTTTGGCGTTTCATTGATATCGTTTGCGAGTGTGTTGCTGACGACGATCTTCCTCTATGAGCAAGGTGCTTGGGAAAAGCTGCGCGATCGCCCTGTGCCGAGAGGCTTTACCGCACTCGTCTGGGGCCTGGCTGTCTACACGTATATTGTTGTGTACCTGGGCGCCTTTGTACGACATAATCATGTCGAACTGGCTTGTCAAAGCTGGCCGCTGTGTGCGAATGGCTCCAATGCCAATGCTGTGTTTCCAGGGTTTACTGGTGCTGTGGGTATCGTATTTACCCATCGCGTTGCCGCACTCATACTGACGTTTGGAACTCTGTGGCTTTTCGTCTGGGCACGACGCATGCGCGTCGCCCGGCCTGACCTCTACTGGGGTAGTCTAGCTGCTCTCATCTTTTTGCTGTTACAGGCGCTCGACGGCGCATTTGTGGTCTACAGTCGCCTCGACATCTTCAGCACATTGTCGCATAGTGGCTTCGTGGCACTGCTTTTCGGCGCGATGTGCTATCTGTGTATGCATGTGCTGCCGCGCCCGCGTGCCGCGCGTGCCGCTGACAAAGCGCGCACGTCTGGTAATGCGAAGGGCGCGAGTGTCATCAATTCGACGTCATCACATATCGCTTCATCGTCACGCTGATGACCTGCCACTTCTGGGCAATACTCTTCTCGTATGGGATGTGTAGGTGAGGTGATGTCTTCGTAGCTGGTGAGATATGCGGGTGTTACTATGCCAGCGCTATGCGTGCGCGGAAGACGCCTGGTGTACACTGCAGCGAGAGCACATCTCCTTCCAACACAGAGGACTCACTAAGCGTGCCGATCGCATCGTAGCCAAGAGGCGCGATCACGCGAAACATGCGGTTGGGCGTGATGATATGGAGAGGCTGCGTTCGAGACACTATTCCACTTGCAAAGTTGTACGCCCATCGTGCTGGACGATCTGGCGTGATGG